>JAFGKN010000673.1 GCA_016928605.1 Planctomycetota bacterium
GACGGTCGGGGTCCGGAGCGGGGTCGGGATCGACGGTCGGGAGCGGGAACGGGAACGAAAGGTCGGGATAACACCCTGGGAGTCGCCCCCCAGATCTGAACCACGCCGACGAATACTCTTGCTCCCCCCCGGGTCGGGGCGGATAATGGCCAACGAGACAGAGACAAGGGCGAACTGCCCGCACAGAGAGCCCCGTCCACCGGGAGCCTGCGGTCGTGGTGTCGATGCCGGCCGCGGACAACGAGCTAGCGAAGGAGCGAGTCTTGGTTCACGACGCGACGACAACTCCCCGGCCCGCCGAGCCCACCGCCCCTGCCCGCGGGAGCGCATCCACCCGCCGCCTGCGGCAGCGAAGGCGAGAGGTCATCGCCGGCATCCTCCGCGACGCCGGAGAGGATCCCAGACGATACGTGGAGAGCTACCAGGTCGGCCGCGGGGGAGAATGATCCGGTCCCGCCGTGGATGAGCGCGCCGCGATCTTCGGCCTCGAGACCGAGTACGCCATCCTCTACCTCCCCGATCACCCCGAAGACTCATCCCGGCCCCCGTTCTCGAAGATCCAGGAGACGATCTTCTCGACGCTCCAGAAGATCCGCAAGACCGCCCTCTCCGCGGGCGTGAAGGGCGGTTTCTTCGTGCAGAACGGCGGCCTGGTGCACCTCGAGATGTTCCTCCGGCATCCGGGCGACACGCCCATCCTGGAGGCGTCGACTCCCGAGTGCCGGACGCCGAAGGACCTGCTCGTCTACTCCCGGGCCTTCGACCGGCTGCTCACCGACATCTGCGAAGCCTCGCGCGGGGCTCTCGACGAGCGCGGCTATCGCGGGACGCTCGCGTTCGGGAAGAGCAATCTCGACCAGAGGGGCGTCGGCTTCGGATCTCACGAGAACTATCTCGTCCACCACCGATCCAGCCGCGGCGAGCGGCTCGTCTACTTCCTCTTCCTCCCCGCGATCCTGGTCCTGCTGCTCCCGGCCCTGCTGATGATCCTGGCGGCGCTCGTGGTCGTCGCCATGCTCTTCCTCGCGGGCCGGTTCATCCGTCCGACCCAGGTGCTCTACGGGCGGACCCGCCGCTGGTTCCGCAAGCGCGATCGAATCGCCCGCCAGCTCCTGGCCGCGTACCACCTCGGCTCGAGCCTGCTCCTCTACCCCTGCATCGCCCTCTACAGGTGCGTCCTCCGGTGGACAGTCCTCCGCCCGTTCGTGAGCCATCTCACTCCCTTCCTCGTCACCCGGCAGGTGTTCGCGGGCAGCGGCCGGCTCAACTTCGATCACGGCGTCTTCGAGACATCCCAGCGCGCGGGCTCGACGCGGAGCCTGAGCACGATCGTCGTCTTCGGCCGCGGAAAGACGATCTTCGACCTGAAGAGCCTCCTCTACGAGCCGCTCTCCTTCTTCCGCTCGACGAAACGGCTCGTCGTGACGCTCGGAGACTCGAACCTCTGCGACCATCCCGCCTACCTCAAGCTGGCCGCTACGGCGCTGATCATCGAGATGATCGAGAGCGACGAGCGATTCGAGGAGATCCGCCTCCGCCGTCCCCTGCGCGCGCTCCGGCAGATCTCGCGAGAAGGCCCCTGGAAGAAGGTCGAGACGCGCCGTGGCCTCTCCCGGTCGGCCATGGAGATCCAGCGCGAGTACCTCGCCCGCGCCCGCGTCTTCTTCGCGCGCCGCCCGTCGGCGAAGGTCCCATACGCCGAGATCCTCGATCTCTGGGGGCAGACTCTCGACGCGCTCTCGGAGCGGCCGCAGTCCCTCGCGAGCCGGCTCGACTGGGTGGCCAAGAAGTCCCTCCTCGATGGCGCGATCCTCCCCGCGACGGACTGGCGGACCTTCTTCACCTGGGGCCGCGTCTTCCACCTCGCGGGGCTCCCGGCGACGGGCTCCGCGAGCGACCTCGCTGACATGCTCCGCCGCGCCCCGCTGTTGCGCCGCCGCAGGGTCCGCCGCGCGATCCTCGAGCATCGCCTCGCCGAGGAGGACTTCGACGCGCAGCGGGGAATCCATCTGCGCGCCCGCAAGATCGACCTCCGCTACCACGAGATCGGCGCGCCCGGCGGCTACCAGCGCACGCTCGAGGCGCAGGGCCTCATCCGCAGGCTCACGACCGACGAGGAGGTGGACCACGCGACGCGCGAGCCGCCCGCCGACACGCGCGCCCGGATCCGCGGCTACTACATCCAGCTCAGCTCCGCCCCCGAGGCGATCCACGTCAGCTGGAACGAGATCGACCTGCACAGCCGGAACCGCCACATCCCGACGCCGGATCCGTTCTTCCACGATCTCCCGGGAGACGGGCCGTAGGGGAGGGGGTGATCCGGGGCAGCGCAGGACACCGAGCGGGGCTGACGCGCCGACGAGTGCCGACAGCGCGGGCGCGCGCGGGCGGCGCCCCGGCAGCGGCATCGGCGCCTCCAGAGCGCAGCTCCCGGACAGGCATCGAGGCCGCGGAGCGCACGGGGGTGGGGGCGCCGTGCTTCGCGGAACCTGCCATCACCCTGCGCTCGGCCTCAAGAGCCGGAGGTGAAATGCCGATATTCTGATCGTCCCTGCGAGAGACGAACATGAAGACCCAGCGACATCTCCTCGGCGATCGAGCGCTCGCCCGCCTGCGCCGGCTCCTCCTCTGCCTCGCCGCATCGGCGTGCGGGTGCGCCGGGAAGGTCCGGATCGACGAACTCCCTCCGGAGGCCTCCCTCCGCGTGGTGCTGGATGCCAACTCGCGGGTCGCCGTGAGCGGGCGCGCGCTGAAGTTCTTCGTCGACATCCACAACACGAGCGGCCGGCCCCTCGATCTCGCGGACATCGAGATCGAGCTGCGCGCATCGCCCCGCGACGAGCCCGAGACGATCTCGCTGCGCAAGGAGTGGCCGTACCGCTGGAAGCAGGAGATCACGCTCCCGCCGGACAGGAAGATCTCGCTGCCGATCGTTCCCGAGTCGACGAGGGCCTACAACCCGCAGCTCCAGCAGGTGGTGACGATCTCGGAGTTTCCTCTCGAGCTCCTCGAGCCGGGCGAGTACGCGATCCGCGCCTGGGTGAACGGCCGCTTCCCCTCCGACCCGTACATCCTGCGCGTGCATCGCGGCGATCTCCCGGCCATGATGCCGGCCAGCCGGCCAGCGGGCGGCCATGCTCTGCGGTGACCTCCTCGGACGCCTGCGGATCCGCGGCCAGCGGCCGCTGGAGCGACTCGCCGGGGAAGAGCGCGCAGCGACGCGGGACCTCGGGGACGAGCGCGCCCTCTCGGCCGGCGAGCGCCCGCTGCCCAACGGCGAGCTCTCGCCGTCGATCGGCGTCCGTGGTCCCTCCCGATGCGACCGCGCCCCTCCCGCCTGCGAGTGCGCTCTCGCCATCGACGGCCGCGCTTCTGCCATCGATGGCCGCGCCTTCTCCATCATCCTCGCCGGCCTCCTCGCCGGCTTCCTCCTCCTGCGGCTCGCGCACATCGATGCCGATGCGCCGGTCGACCTCTGCCGCGACCACTCGCTGACCGTCGACGGCAGCTGGTACGCGGCCCGCGCCCTCGACGACACTCTGGGCCGGAAGTGCGACATCGCGCGCGGCTACGACCGGCCGGTCTTCACCGCGTACGCGTCCGCCGTGTTCCGCTGGCTGGGGCCGACGGTCGCGAGCGCGCATCTCCTCTCGATCGCGCCGGGGCTCGTCGCCGTCCTCTTCACCGCGCTCGCCGCCCGCCGCCTCCACGGCGACGCCTGCGGGCTGATCTCCGCCGGCCTGCTGGGATCGAGCTACGCGTTCTTCGTCTTCAACCGCTCGCCGGTCATCTACACCTTCGTCGCGATGGTCGCCGCCATCGTCGTCTGGCTCTCCGTCCGCGGGCGGCAGGAGCGCAGCGGGGCATCGACGGCGGCGGCGTGGATCCTCCTCGCAGCCGGCATCCTCCTCGTGAAGGAGATCCTGATCCTGCTCGCGCCGGCGCTTCTCTTCATCGGGCCGATCCCGCTGCTCGGAAGGGGCGCGGCGGCGAGCGCGTGGAATGGCGCGCAGGCGCGAGATGCGGCGGGGACGTCGACAGCAGCCGGCGCGGCGCCCTTCGCGCGGATGCGGCCCGTGGCCTGGAAGTGGCTCATCGCGGCCGGAGCGGTCTTCGGCGCGGCGGCGGCCGTCGCGATGGGAGGCCTGGGCACAGCGCTCGCGCAGAAGCTCCACGACTACTTCCTCCGCGGAGACGACCTCGGCCTCCTCGCTCGGCTGCTGAGCCTCGAGCACCGCAGCGGGCTCATCGCCGCGGCTCCTGTCCTCGTCCTGCTCGCGGCGGGGCGCGCTCTCGCGGGCCCGGCGACGCGCATCGAGCGAGGGCTCGCGGCCGCGACGCTGGCAGGTGTGCTCGCGCTCGCTCTCCTCTCCTACTCCCCTCTCCGCTACTTCCTCGTCTTCTTCCCCTCCCTCGCCGTGCTCGCCGCCGGCGCTCTCGCCGCGCGCGGCCGCGAGGATGGCTGTCCTGAAAAGACCCCGGCCCGGCTCCGGCGCCTGAGCGCCGCCGCTCTCTCGATCGCCGCGCGCGGCCGCGAGGATGGCTGTCCTGAAGAGACCCCGGGCCGGCTCCGGCGCCTGAGCGCCGCCGCTCTCTCGATCGCCGCGGCTCTCTACCTCGCGCATCAGATCGTCCTCGCGCTGCATCTCGACCGAGGCGGCGCCATCGCCGGCGTCCTCGCGTGGTCCATGGCGGCCGCCGCCCTCTGCGGCCTCGTCCTTCTCGTGAGGCGCGGGCGCCGCTTCGAGATCCTGCGCCGGCCCGCCGTGCTGGGCCTCGTGGCCGCAGCGCTCGTCCTTCCCGACCTCGCGCGCACGTCGCGGGCGCTCGCCGCTCCCGAGCGCACGATCTCGGATGCGGCCCGGGAGATGGAGTGCATCGTCTCGCCCGGCGCGGTCATCTCGGGGCTCTTCGCCCACGCGCTCACCACCGGCAACCGCATCGACAGGTCGATGGTCGAGCAGGTCCGCTACGGCGGCGGCCGCCTCGGCGAGATCTATCGCGCGCGCGGCATCACCCACCTCGCACTCGAGCTGGACGCGCGGGGCCCGCAGATCCTCGCGATCTTCGAGGCCGACGGCGCCGCGCTCGTCCCGGTGCACGCCTTCCGCCTGCGGGGGACGCCGGTCGGAGTCTTCCGCTTCGCGCGCATCGCTGCCGGCCGCGGCGGCGGCTACGAGCTGTCGGACTTCGAGAAGGGCATCGAGGCTCTGCGCCGCGGAGACATCGGCGCCGCGCGCGCCCACCTCGAGCGCAGCGCCCGCCTCCACCCCGAGGCGAGCGCGCCCCGGGAAGCCCTCTCCGAGGCGGCGAGACAGGCCGGCACGCCCCGCGAAGCCCTCTCCGAGGCGGCGAGACAGGCCGGCGCGCCCCGGGAAGCCCTCTCCGAGGCGGCGAGACAGGCCGGCGCGCCGCCATCTTTCCCGGATCCTTCCCCGGAAAGGCTTCAGCGCGGCGAGCCGGCGGCCGATGGCTAGGGCATGTCGGAAGCAGGGCAAAAGAGCTGGGCAGATGGAGCCGCGCCGACGCGAGCGCCGGCGGGGATCTACCCTCGCCGGCCGCTCGCTCCTCTCGGGCCCTACCGCCTCCGGCCGGGTCGC
>JAFGKN010000674.1 GCA_016928605.1 Planctomycetota bacterium
GATTACGAGGCGCTCGACGCCTATCTCATCCGCCACATCCTGGGGGTTTGACGATGCCGCCGCCGGCCGCAACGAAGACTATCCACGCCTGCTATTGGCCAACGAGGATGGATCCACCACGGAGACACTGAGGACACGGGGAGGAAGGGACTCTTCTCCGCGGCTCCGGGTTTCCGTGGTGACTTCTCTTTCCGAAGTCGCCCGCCGGCAACGAAGACTCAGCAACCCTGCTACTCGCCAACGAGGATGGATGCACCACGGCGACACTGAGGACACGGGGAGGAAGGCCCTCTTCTCCGCGGCTTCTTCTCCGTGCCTCCGGGTCTCCGTGGTGACTTGTTCTTCCGAGGTCGAGGGGCGCCCGGCGGCTCCGCCGTTGTCCCGCGGGGGGCGGCGCGTTAGACTCATCCTTTCTGCTGTCGATGACGGAGGTCTCCAGCTCGACGGAAAGAAGCTGTCATGGGAAAGAACCTGCTCGAGAAGGTCTGGGAGGCGCACACGGTCCGGCGGCTGCCCACGGGGCAGACGCAGCTCTTCATCGGCCTTCACCTGGTCCACGAGGTCACGAGCCCGCAGGCCTTCGAGGCTCTGCGCCAGAGGGGGTGGAAGGTCCGCTACCCCGGGCGCACGTTCGCGACGGTCGACCACATCGTGCCGACGGACACGAGGAAGCGTCCCTTCGCCGACTCGCTCGCCGAGGAGATGATGGCGGCGATCGAGACGAACTGCCGCGAGTTCGGCATAGCGCTCTTCGACCTCTCCGACGACCGCCAGGGCATCGTCCACGTGGTGGGGCCGGAGCTGGGCCTGACGCAGCCCGGCATGACGATCGCGTGCGGAGACAGCCACACCTCGACGCACGGCGCCTTCGGCGCGATCGCGCTCGGAATCGGGACCAGCCAGGTCCGCGACGTGCTCGCGACGCAGTGCCTGGCCCTGGATCCGCTCAAGGTGCGGCGGATCCGGCTCGGCGGGCGCCTCGGGCCCGGCTGCTTCGCCAAGGACGCCATCCTGACCATCATCCGCGAGCTGGGGGTCAAGGGCGGCGTCGGCTACGCGTACGAGTACGCCGGCGAGCTGATCGAAGCTCTCTCGATGGAGGAGCGGATGACGATCTGCAACATGTCCATCGAGGGCGGCGCGCGGGTCGGCTACATCAATCCCGACGAGACGGCGCTCGAGTACATCCGGGGCCGGCCCTTCGCTCCGCCCGCGGAGGCCTGGGACGATGCGGCGCGCTGGTGGCTCTCCATGGCGTCGGATCCCGATGCCTCCTACGACGACGAGGTCGAGATCGACGGCTCCCGGATCGAGCCCGTGGTGACCTGGGGGATCCACCCCGGCCAGAGCGTGCCGGTCGGCGAGCGCATCCCGCGCCCGGATGACCTCCCGCCCGAGGACGGCGCCTCGGCGCGCGCGGCGCTGGAGTTCATGGGCTTCCGCCCCGGCCAGCGGCTGGTGGGCACGAGGATCGACGTCGCGTTCATCGGATCCTGCACCAACGGCCGCCTGAGCGACCTGCGCGAGGCGGCCGCGGTGGCGAGGGGGAGGCGGACGGCGCCGCACGTGAAGGCCCTCGTGGTCCCCGGCTCGCGGCGCGTGGCGGCGGCCGCCGAGGCCGAGGGCCTCGACGAGGTCTTCCGCGAGGCGGGCTTCGAGTGGCGCGACGCCGGCTGCTCCATGTGCCTCGCGATGAACCCGGACAAGCTGACCGACCGGCAGGTCTGCGCCTCCTCGAGCAACAGGAACTTCAAGGGGAGGCAGGGCCATCCGACGGGGAGGACTCTCCTCATGAGCCCCGCGATGGTGGCGGCGGCGGCGGTGGCCGGCGAGGTCGTGGACGTGAGGGATCTCATCGACGGCGGGAGGCGAAGCGGATGAGCGGAGAGACGACTCGAAAGCCCGGGCCGGAGGATCTCCGGCGAGCTCGCGTGGAGGGGAGGGGGATCGCCCTCCGGGGCGACGACATCGACACCGACCGGATCATCCCGGCCCGGTTCCTGCGGTGCGTGACGTTCGAGGGGCTCGGCGAGCACGTCTTCGAGGACGACCGCAAGAGCTTTCCGGGCGGTCTCCACCCCTTCGACCGCCCGGAGCTGCAGCGCGCGGAGATCCTCGTCGTCAGCCGCAACTTCGGCTGCGGCTCGTCCCGCGAGCACGCCCCCCAGAGCCTCTGGCGGTGGGGCATCCGGGCGCTGGTGGGCGTCTCCTTCGCCGAGATCTTCTTCGGGAACTGCGCGGCTCTCGGCGTGCCCTGCGTCACCCTCGCCGAGGAGGAGGTGGCCCGCCTCCAGGATGCCGTCGAGAAGGACCCCGCTCTCCGGGTGATCGTCGACGTCGAGCACCGCAGCGTGATGTACGGAGAGCGCTCCGCGCCGGCCGGTCTTCCGGACGGAGTGCGGCAGGCCTTTCTTACCGGCACCTGGGACTCGGCCGCTCTTCTGATGGACCGTCCGGAGGAGATCGACGCCGTCGCCGCCCGCCTGCCCTACGTTTCTCTCTGGACTTCCGGCGCCGCGCCGGCCGATGAGGGCGAGTGAGGGCTCGAGCGATGTCCCGGGCCCGCGCCCTGACGCCTCGAGGATGAACGTGAAGACCTACGCTTACGCAGCCCTGGCGGCCGTGTCTCTCCTCGCGCTGGCCGTGATCGTGCTCGTGCTCCTGAGCGGCGGGCCCGAGAGGCCTCCGCCGGGCTGGGGCGAGCCGGGGAGCGGCGCTCTCTCCGCGCCCGGGGCGGGCGAGCTTGCAGCCCCGCAGGAGCCGGCGCCCTCGCCGCTGGAGAGACCGGGGCCGACGGAGCCGCCGCGCGAGGGCTCCGCGGCCGGCTCCCAGGAGACCCCGCCGCCCCGGCAGGAGCCGAGGCCTCTCGAGCCGGGCCCGAGCGCCCTCGCGGTCGTCGTGCTCGACGGGGAGATGCAGCCGATCGAGTCGGCCTCGGTGACGCTGCGCTCGGGGCTCAGCGCCGCGCAGGAGTTCACCGACGCCGCCGGCGAGGCGTGGTTCCGCGGGATCGCCCCCGGCATCTACTCCTTCGTCCTCGAGGCGCCGGGCCGCCCTCCCCTCGCCTCGGCGCGCCAGGTGCAGCTCCTCGCGGACGAGGAGAAGCGCCTGGTCGTCCAGGCGGGCAGCTTCGACCTAGCGATCTCCGGCCGAGTCCTCGATGCCTCCGGTGCTCCGCTGGCAGGCATCGAGGTCGTCGCGATCCGGCATCTCGTCCGGCCGGGCGAGGACTCGCTGCTGCCGCTCGACCAGACGAGCCAGTCGGCCTCGAGCGGCGCGGACGGAGGTTTCGTCATCGCCGGGCTCGAGGACGGCGAGTACGACGTCCGCACGGCGGCGACCGAGCGGTATCCATCCGTCGGCCGCGTGGTGCGCGCGGGCGCGGAGTCGGTGGATCTCTTCGTGCGGGAGAGCCTGGACGTGCGCGTCTTTGGCCGCGTGAGCGATGCCGAGGGACGGCCGCTGGCGAAGGTGGGCATCATACCGCTCGGGCAGTCGGCGAGGGCCGTCGAGAGCCTCGAGGACGGCAGCTACGAGCTGCTGCTCGCGGTGACCGAGCCCGACCGCATCTACACGATCCGCTACCTGCGGGAGGGGTTCCGCGAGGCCCGCCGGGAGGTCGACCGGCTGCCGGCGACGACGTCGGATGAGGAGCCGGCGCGGCGGATCGACGTGGAGCTCGAGCCTCTCGGCGAGACGGTGGCCGTCCTGGGCACCGTGCGAACCACCGGCGGCGAGCCCGTGGAGGGAGAGGTCGTCAACCTCCACTCGCAGGCGCTCGGCGTTCGCTACGAGGCCGCCAGCGCGGCAGACGGGAGCTTCGAGCTCTCCGGCGTCCAGGTGGGCGAGGACTACCGCCTGTGGATCCACCCGCGAGGCCCGTTCCAGGACGTCGCGAAGCATCCGCTCGCGATCACGGCGGAGGGGCTGGATCTCCAGATCGAGCTGCCGTCTCTCGGCACGGGTCGGCTCTCGGGCCGCATGGTCGACCCGGAGGGCAAGCCGCTCGGTGGCTACTCCCTCTGGCTCCGCAGCACGCGCGCTTCGGCCCGGTCGCTCGAGGTGATCAGCGGGCCGGATGGCAACTTCGTCGTGGACGACGCCCCGGAGGGAAGGCTGGTCCTCGAGACGCGCTCCCTGCCGCGGATCGTCATCAGCGGGATCTCGCTCGAGCCGGGGGAGCGCAAGGACGTGGCGCTCGTGATCGACCGGGGAGAGCACGAGCTGCGCGGCCGGGTGGCGGACGAGCAGGGCCGGCCGATCGCGGGCGCCGGCGTCTATCTCGCCTGGACGCACCAGGAGGGTGGAGTCCGCAGCAGCTCGACCCACCGGACGCTGAGCGATGCGGACGGCCTCTTCCGCTTCACCCAGCTCGGGGCCGGAGAGCACCGCCTGAGCGCCAGCGCGGCGGGCTACCGCAGCGTGCAGCTCGCGGCGAAGGTCGATGTCCGAGGAGAGATCCTCGACGTGCGCTTGCGATCCTTGTCGCCCTGACCGCGCCCGGATCCTCCGGGCGAGCCGGCGGAGGAGACCATGGACTGTTGGCCCGGACTCTCGTTTCTGGCGACCGGCGATCCGCTCCAGCAGTGGCTCCTGGGGGCCGTGATCGTCGTCGCGGCGGCTCTCTTCATCAGCCAGTGGTGGCCGAGCGAGATCACCGCCCTCCTGATCATCACGGCGCTCCCGCTCTTGGGGATCCTGGATCCTTCCGAGGCCTTCAGCGGCTTCTCGAGCTCCGCCACGATCACCGTCGGCGCCATGTTCATCATCTCGAGCGGGCTTCTGCGGAGCGGCGCTCTGACCTTCGTGACGCTCCGGCTCGCCGATCTCTCGCGGGGCAGCCCGCGGCGTCTCCTCCTGCTCCTGGCCCTCCTGGTCCCGCCGGCGAGCGCCTTCCTGAACAACACGCCCATCGTGGTCATCATGGTGCCGGTGGTCCTGTCGCTCTGCCGCCAGTTCGACATCAAGCCGTCGCGGCTGCTGATCCCCCTCAGCTTCTTCTCGATCCTGGGCGGCACCTGCACCCTGCTCGGCACCAGCACGAACATCCTGGTCAACGATCTCTACGGGAAGCTCTCGGCGAAGATGGCGGGGAGCTGGGACGCCGCCCCCTTCGACCTCCGCGGGGGCTTCGGAATCTTCGACTTCACGCCCGTGGGGCTCGTCTACCTGGCGATCGGCACCCTCTTTCTGGTCCTCTTCTCGGAGAGGTTCCTCCCGGAGCGCTCCTCGCTCACCGGCCTCCTCCACCCGGAGAGGAAGGCGGACTTCGTCACCGAGGTGACGATCCGTCCCGAGTCGCCCCTGGTCGGAAAGCCGGTGAAGGAAGTCTTCGAGGGGAGCCCGGTGCGGCTCCTCGAGCTGATGCGGGGCGAGGAGATCATCCTGGCCGGCCAGGCCCGGGACCACGTCCTCGAGCCCGACAACTCGCTGATCGTGGAGGGAAGGCCGCCGGAGATCGACTCGTTCCTCCGCACCTCCGGCACGGATCTGATCTCGGTCATCGAGGACGACGCGCGCGTCCCGATGCGGACCATCGAGCTGATGCTCGCGGAGGCCGTGGTGCTGCCCGACTCATCCTTCGAGGGGCGGACGGTCAGCGATCTCGGGCTCAACCGGCGGTTCGGGGTGAAGGTGATGGCGGTTCAGCGGCAGGGGCGCCACCACCGCTACCGGATCCGCGCGATGAAGCTGCACGCCGGCGATGTCCTCCTCGTGCAGGCGGATCCCATGGGGCTCAACGCGCTGCGCGAGACGGAGGAGGTCCTCGTCGTCGAGGGCGTGGACCGCACGCTCCAGCGGCCGAAGAAGGCGCCGATCGCGATCGGCGTCCTTCTGGGGGTCGTGGCGCTGGCCGCGCTGAACCTGCCCCAGCTCCCGATCGCGGTGCTGGCCGTCGCCGGCGCGGCGCTCCTGCTCGTCACCCGCTCGATCCGCGCCGACGAGGCCCTGCGGTCGCTCGATGCGGCGGTGCTGCTCATCATCGCCGCGTCGATCCCGCTGGGGCTGGCCATCGAGAAGACGGGGCTCGCGCGCGGCATCGTGCAGACCGTGGTGCAGATCTTCGGGGAAGCGCACCCCGTGGTCTTCCTGTCGGCCTTCTACCTGCTGACGAGCATCCTGACCGCCTTCCTCTCCAACAGCACGGTGGCTGTCCTCATGGTGCCGATCGCGCTGAGCCTCGCCCAGGAGCTGAGGATCAACCACGAGGCGCTGCTGATGGCGATCTGCTTCGGCGCGAGCGCGAGCTTCATCACCCCGATCGGCTACCAGACGAACACGATCGTCATGGGGCCCGGCGGCTACACGTTCCGCGACTACGTCAAGATCGGCCTCCCGATGAGCCTGATCCTGTGGGCTGCGGCCACGATCGCGATCCCCATCTTCTGGCCGCTGCGGTAGCCGCGCGATCGACCCGGCTGGCGAAACGTCAGGGCGCGCAGGCGGTCGTCGAGCAGTCTCCGAGCCCATCCGGCGTGGGATCCGGGCCGCAGGCGGACATGCCCGGAAGCGGCAGCTCCGGCCCGGCCAGGAAGAGATGGTTGAGGAGGTAGACCGCGTCGGTCAGGTTGAGCAGGCCGTTGTCGTCGGTGTCCCCGGCGTCGACGCAGGGCGGAGCGGGCCAGGCCTGGAAGAGGTGCCCGAGCACGCGGACGGCGTCCGACAGGTTGACGAGGCCGTCGTCGGTGGCATCTCCGCGGTGGAAGAGGAGCCCGCCGGGGTCCTGCGGCTCGCGCACGAGCGAGGGGAGGAACATCAGGTCGCTGCTCGTCAAGCTGTTGTTGTGCACGCTCGCGGCGAGGACGTTCCGCCCCACGACGAGCGCGTCCGAGGGCAGCAGGAACTC
The DNA here is from genome assembly GCA_016928605.1 of Planctomycetota bacterium. Taxonomy (GTDB): domain Bacteria; phylum Planctomycetota; class UBA8108; order UBA8108; family UBA8108; genus JAFGKN01. The sequence continues at coordinate 6,848 of JAFGKN010000674.1, forward strand.
GGCGGTCGAGGGCTCCGGCGCGGCGCCGCTCGCGGCGGTGGTGCTCGTGACCGCCCCGGCCGGCATGTTGGCGCGGCCCACCTCGACGCCGTTCAGGTAGACCACGAGGCCGTCGTCGTAGAGGATCGACAGCGTGAGCTGCGCGGATGCGCCGGCCTCCGTGAGGTCGAAGGCCCGGCGGCAGAAGACCGCCAGGTATCCGGCGACCGGCGGATCGAGGCTCGTGTCCTGCTGCATGTCGCTCAGCGTGGTCCGCACGCTGACGCCCGCGTCGGTGATGGTGCCGTAGCCGATCGCGACCGGCCCCGACTCCCAGGCGCCGTCGTCGAAGGCCGCCGTCTCCCAGCCGGCGGGAGGCGCTGAGCTCCCGCGGAAGAACTTCCACTCATCTCCTTCCCGCAGCAGGATGTCCTCGGGATCCGGGACGAAGACGCTGCACTCGAGCTCCGCGCACGCCATCCCCTGGCTCACGGCGGCGATCGAGTAGGTCGATTCCATCCCCGCGGGAGCCGAGGTGTCGGTGTAGACGCTCGTGCCGCCGGCGAGGTTCTCCGCCAGCAGCTCTCCGCCCCGGTAGATGTCGATCTCGTCGTAGACGACCTCGTTGAGCCAGCTGAGGACCACCGCCCCGGTGGCGGCGTCGTACTCGCACGTCAGGTTCTCCGCGACGGGGCAGAAGTCGGGGTTGGCCACCAGGCGCGGGATGAGGCTGAAGTCGCTCGATGAGAGGCTGGCGTTGTGCCCCTGCAGGGCGAGGATGTTCTCTCCGGCATTCAGAAGCGCGCGGTTGACCTCGTAGGTCATCGGAGTGCCGGCCTCGTGATCGGTCGCGGCGGCGTCGAAGGGGGGCGGCGTCCCCGTCACGTGGTACCGGGCGATCTCCTGCCCGTTGAGGTAGGCCACGAAGCCGTCGTCGACATCGACGGTGAGCGAGAGGCGCTCGATCGCGGCGAGGCTCGCCACGGTGAACGTGCGCCGGATGTAGACGCTCATGTAGATGTCCTGCATGTCGCTGAGGGCGGTCGCGTCGTCGCCGTCTCCGTAGCCGAAGCCGCTCGGCCCGGAGAGCCAGCCGGAATCGTCGAAGCCGGTCTCCGTCCAGAGCGTCGTCGGCACGTTGGTGCCGGACTCGGGGCTCGGCTCGCGGGTTCCCTTGAAGTAGCTCCACTCGTCGCCCTCCTCCACGAGGACGATCTGCTGCTGCGCCCGCAGGCCGCGGGCGGCGAGGACGCCCACCGCGAGCAGGATGCAGCTCGCGGCGGCCCGGAGGGGGATGGGCTGCGAAAGGCGGACCATCTCCGGAACTCCCTTCTTGCTTCGGCCAGACCTGTAGAAACGTCCCAAAACCCGGTCGCGAGAGAGACCCTGAGGCCACGCTCGCGCAACTCTTCCTCCGCGAGGTCGCCGGCGGCTGAGGCTCGCGCCGCAGCGACGGATCGCCGCGCGGCGCGGAGACTCTCCGGCGGCCGGAGGTGGAGCCCGGCGCCCTCGAGACAGGCGGGCGCGGCAGGCTTCAGCGCCCCATTGTAAGCCCTGAAGGCGGTCACTGCACGCTTTTCATCGGATGTTCGGCTGTGAAGGGTCCCCCGCCGTGCGAGAGCCCCGCTGCCCCGGCGGGCCGCGGTCCCGAGCCGCCGGCCCGGTCCCTTCCCCCGCCTTCCGCGCCCCGTGCAGCGACGGAAACCACCGAGGCGGCTTCTCCCGGCCGGGGGCTCACTTGGCGCAGGAGCCGAGGAACTCCTCGAGGAGCTGCCGCAGGTCCGCCTCCTCGATCGCGGTGGATGCCTGCAGGCGAACCTCGCCGGCGGGATCGACGAGGAGGATGGTCGGGACCGTGCGGAACGCGAGCCCACCCGGCGGCAGTCCCTTGCGGAGTATCCCGCAGCGGATGAGGATCTTCTGCGCCTCGAGGGACTCCCTCGTCGTCCGCTCGAAGTCACGCCCGAGATCGAAGTAGTCGACGGCGATGAGCGCTGCCGCGAGATCGCGCGCCTCGAGGGCGGCCGCGGTCCGCTCGAAGGCACCCAGGACCTCGCCCGAGACAGACGACCAGTGCGCCCAGATGAGGACCGCGAGCGGCCGGCCGCGAAACTCCGCGGCGCGCAGCATACCGCCATCGATCTGCGGAAGCTCGAAGTCGAGCAGCCTGCCGGAGCTCTCCGGCTGCCAGGCGGCGAGCTCCTCGAGAAGGGCATCGATCGGGATCCGCTCCATCGACTCCGGGGGAAGCTCCACCTCCCTCTCATCGATGGCGCGGTTGTACCTGGCGCGGTTCTCGGCGACCAGGTGGGCGATCTGGCGGAAGCGCGGCGAGGCCTTCAGAGGCTCGAACCTCTCGTCGTCGAGGATCCGCTCCACATCCCGGAAGCCGGTCTCCGCCGCGGAGTGGAGGGCGCTGATGGCGCTCTCAGCCCTCCCGGCGGTCGCCTGGATCTCGGCGCGGAGGAAGTGGACCTCGCAGCGCAGAGCAGGGAGGACCTGGACCCTCCGGAGATACTCGAGCGCTTCATCCGCTCCGCGCACGATCTCGGTGGCGAGCGCCTGCTCGCGCACGAGATCGACGCTCCGGAAGCGGCCGGGCTCCTCGAAGCTCTCGAGCAGCCGCAGGGCCTCTCCGGTCCCGCCTCGCTCCCTGAGGAGACGGGCCTTGAGCGCGACGGCATCCGAGTTGGCGGGATGGAGATCGAGCGCCTCATCCACGAGCTGCTCCGCGGAGCCCTTCTCGCCCCTGGCCAGCCCCTCGCGCGCCTCGGCGATCTTGCGCGAGGCGGCGGAGATGCGCCCCAGGAGCAGGGGATGCCCGGCGCCCGCGTCAGGCAGAGCCTCGTCGGGGGAGGACGGGAGGGAGGGGGCGGGTGGATCCAGCGCCGGCTGCGCCGAGCCCTCGGGCTCCGCGTTCGCCGCCGCATCGCCGGTCTCCCGCACAGCGAGCATCGCTTCGGCGGCTGCAGCTCCCGCTGGCGGATCCTCGGACGGGGGGGAGGGCGGCAGGGAGTCGAGCGGAGAACCCGCGCCGCCATCGACGGCGACGCGAGGCGCAGGAGCGCCCGCCGGCTCTCGGGGCGGAGCGTCCGAAGTGCAGGAGGCGAGGGAGAGCGCGCCGAAGAGGAGGAAGGCGAGTCGAAGGGACAGACGGGGCATGGAGCACCTCGCTCGATGGTTGGGTGGGCCGCGAGGGAACACGGCTCGGCAAGGCGCCCATTCTACCACGGGAAGGCCGCGGGCACGGGGATGCGCGCCGCAAAAAAAGCGGGCCCGAGCCTCCGGAGAGACTCGAGCCCGCTGGGCAGCTCACGCTGCCGGCTCCGGTCTTACGACCGTCGCCTCACGGCTCAAGGAGTGCACACCGGCGGGACGCGAGGATCGCAGTCCTTGACC
>JAFGKN010000675.1 GCA_016928605.1 Planctomycetota bacterium
CAGACAGGAGAGTCTACGCCTCGTGCGTCTGGCTCGTTGTTTCCCCATTCTCCGGCCGGTGTGTGGGTCGGCGACGGGAGCGGGGGGTCTGCGCAAGAGAAGTCCCCCCGACGCCGGGGAAGCCGGACAAGATCAGCAGCGCCAAGCGGTTTTACGGGATGGATCGTCCAGCCCTGCCAGTTGAGTTTCACCCACCGGAAGGTCACGAGCGCCAACGATGATCGTCGCTCCCGGCTGGGAGGATTTCCTGCGTTCCCGCGGGTTGAGTAGTGTGGAGGCGGTTTACCGCCTCGCTGGCGGCCAGGTCGTCACCCGCTCCGGCAGCACGGAGGTCAGGTGCATTGACCTGGAAGACGGCGAAACGACACGCACCGTCTTCGTGAAGAAGTACTGGGCCCCATCCAGGCGCCAGCTCTGGAGCGGAGCGCTGCGTGGGACTTTGCTGGGACATTCGAAGGTCCGGCGCGAGTTCAATAATCTGGTCCGCCTGCGGGCGTGGGGCTTCGACGCCCCCTCCCCCGTGGCCTACGGCGAGGAACGACGCGCCGGCTGGCTCGTGCGCTCGTTTCTCATCACGGAAGGCGTCCCCGATCCGTTGCCGCTCGACGTTTTCATCCGCGACTTCATGTCTCTTCAACCGGCCCCCCAGCGTCACCGCACGCGTCGCGAACTGATCCAACGCCTTGCTGACTACACGCGTCGCCTGCACGATCATCAGTTCGTTCACCATGACTACTTCTGGCGAAACATCCTCCTCAGCGCTTCGAGTCTTGAGCACTTCTGGCTGACTGACTCGCATAAGGGCCGGGTCTGGCTTCCGGGAACTCAAGCTCGCAGCCGCGCGAAGGACCTTGCAACTCTCGACGCGCCCGCCGCGCGCTTCTTCCGTCGGACAGAGCGTCTCCGGTTCTTTCTCGGCTACACCGGACACACGAGGCTGACCCGGCACGACAAGAGGCTCATCCGGCTCGTGCTGCGGCTGGCGACGCCGCTCCGCGAGCACCAGGTACGCCGGGTCATCGAAGGCTGCAAGGTGCTGCCGATGACGGGTTCAGCACGAAGTTGCGCTCCCGAAAAAGCATGAGTCCTCTCTCACCTTTACCTGCCGACACCGACAGGATTTGTCCATGAGCGAAGAGCCTCCAGTCACCTACCGCGGCCGCGTCAAGTACGACGAACGAACTGCAAAGAAATACCAGGCGCGCAAATCGGGCAAGCACCGCGCTGAGATGCGGATGGTGGATCGGGCATTCGCGTTGGTGCCCAGGTCGCATCGCGTGCTCGACGTGCCGTGCGGCGGCGGGCGAGTCACGCTCCACCTGGCGGAGCGCGGTTACGCGGTGACAGCCGCCGACCTGTCGGACCCGATGCTCGAAATCGCGCGCGAGAATGTCGCCAAGAACAAACTCAACTGCGCCGTCGAGAAGCAGGACCTCGAGCAGCTCACGTTTGGGGACCGCGCTTTCGATACGATCATCAGTTTCCGGCTTTTCCACCATTTCCCCACGCGCGAGATCCGCCAGAGGGCGGTGAACGAGCTTTGCCGCGTGGCGCGGAAATACGTGGCGCTCTCCTACTTCAGCCCGCTGTCCGTGACCTCGGCCAAGCGGATACTCCGCGCCGCACTGGGCGGCCGCAAGACGGAGAAACACGCTACGCCGCTGCGCGAGGTCCGGGGATACTTCGCGGCGGCCGGTTTCCGGCTGGTGAGAGATTTCGCCCAGTTGCCGCTCATCCACACCATGCATCTGGCGTTGTTCGAGCGGATCGGAGAAACCAGGCCCTGATTTTCCTCGCGCCGCCCACCGAGAGATCATGAGGTCGCCGCAGCGACCGCGATCACCCAGGGCGGCTACCGCGATCGAAGAAAGACCGCTGCGACATGGCCAGGAGCCTCACCGCAACAATCTAGACGAGGAGCCTCAGTCCCTGTAGGGCACGGTCTCGCTCGCGTCGACTGGATAGCCCCACTTGCGGACGTACTCCATGCCGGGGAAGAACTCGTCTTCCGCTGCGCGGAGCCGGCGGGCGAGGAAGGCGTCGAGGCGCGCCTGGAGCTCGGCGTACTCAGCTACGCCGGCGAGGTTCCGCATCTGGTACGGATCCGCCTGGTTGTCGAAGAGGAGCCACGGCCCCTTCAGGTCGCGGACGTACGTGTATCGCGCAGTGCGCAGCCCTCGATACTCGCGTCCGCCGATGCGCCGCGGCCACTGGCCGAACGGATGCGGGCACATGATGAGCGCGGCGCCATCCGAGGGATCCGATCCGCCGCGCAGGTAGCTGCTGTAATCGAGCCCCTCGACGCCTTCGGGGATCTGCACGCCGCAGAGGCCGAGCAGCGTCGGCATGAGATCCTCGCTGCTCACGGGCGCGGGCAGCTTCCGGCCTCCGGCCAGGAGCGGCGGGTGGCGGAAGAGGAGCGGGACGCGGATGGACTCGTCGAACGGCTGCTGCTTCTTGTAGTAGCCCTGCGATCCGAGGAGGTCGCCGTGGTCCGAGGTGAAGACGAGGATCGTCCGCTTCTCGAGGCCGGTCTCCTCGAGCGTCTTGCGCAGCTCGCCCACGCAATCATCGAGGGCCGTGCAGTGCGCGTAGTATCCCGCGAGATCCCTCCGCACCGCCTTCTCCTTCTCCGCCGGCACGTTGGGGCGGAGCACGAGGCTCTCCGGATCGTACATCCTGCGGTACGTCTCCGGCGCCGTCAAGTAAGGCGCGTGCGGAGGGCCCCAGGAGACGACGAGGATGAACGGGCGATCCTCCTTCGCGCGCTCGCGGAGATACGCCTGCGCGTCCTTCGTCTGGGCGATCGCGTCGTAGCCGTCCCACCGGAGCCGCGCGTTCTCATCGGCGAAGTAGTCCGAGCGGTTGTAGGCGTGCGTGCACTCGAGCACCTTCCAGTAGCGGAAGCCCTGCCGCCGTTCGCGGGGGATGAAGCTCGACCGGCCCCGCCCGTCGAGATGCCACTTTCCGATGTATGCCGTCTCGTAGCCCGCTTCCGCGAACACCTCGGCGATCGTCACGCGGTCCGCCGGGAGCTGCACGTCGTTCAGGAAGACGCCGTGCGTGAGCGGCCGCTGGCCCGTCAGCAGCGTTGCGCGATAGGGGCTGCAGACGGGGCAGACGGAGACGGCGCCGGGGCAGTTGACTCCATCCGCGGCGAGGCGGTCGAGGTGCGGCGTCTTGACGTTCGGATCGCCCGCGTAGCCGGTGGCCTGCGCGCGCCACTGGTCGGCGAAGAGGAAGAGGATGCTCGGCCGCGGAGCAGATCCTTCGGCCGCGACCGCCGATCCGCAGAGGAGCGGCAGAAGCCAGCAGAGAGCCGCCGCGCGCCGCAGGTCCAGGGCCCGGCCAGCTTCGTGGGCCCGCCCGGAGCGGACGGTGCCGGTGAAGGGATTGCGGTCGCTGCTCGACATGATCCTCCATCCTCCTCTCTGGCTCTCCCGCCGGCCTCGACACCTTCCTCCGCGAGCAAAAACTCCAGCCCCGCGGGCCGGCCATTGTAACCCGGATGCCTCTCCCCGCGCGACACGTCTTGCACCCGGCCCGGAACCCGGCTAGGCTGATCGGAGCCCACGGGCAGGCCTGCGAGAAATCGTGGATCGGTCGCGAGACTCCGGCCCGGCCCGCTTTCAGGAAGAACACCAGGGAGGGACCTACCATGCAGAGAAACATCGAGCTCGGACGCCGCGGCTTTCTCCTCCGGAGCACCGGCATCGCGGCCGCAGCGCTCGCCGGCTCCGCCCTCGCGCGCCTCACGGCCGCTCGCGCGGAAGAGACCGGATTCAAGACCTCTCTCAAGAAGGCGCTCATCGCGAACAAGCCGTCGCGGGACTATCTCGAGAAGCTGAAGGCCGCCGGCTTCGACGGCGTGGAGGCGTACCCCGCCGCGCAGGCCGAGGCCGAGGCACGCCGCAAGGACGCGGAGGATCTCGGCCTCCGCATCCATTCCGTGCTCCGCGG
>JAFGKN010000676.1 GCA_016928605.1 Planctomycetota bacterium
CCAGGGCCGCGGCCGGCAGGGCTCCCATGGCGAGGGCGACTTTCTCGTTGGGTGGTGACATGTCTCGTGTTCCTTCAGAGTCAGTGTGGGGCATCAGACCATCCAGGGCGCGCGCATGGCGCGGGACCGCAGCCGGTTAGCTTCCGCATCGCCGACGAACTCCGCCTTCGCCGGGTCGAACTTCATGTCGCGCTTCAGCCACATGCAGATGTTCGCGGCATGCACGGTGGTCATCGTGCGGTACATCATCTCGGGATTGGACACCGTCTGCTGCCGAGTCTTGATGCAGTCGAAGAGATTGCGCACGTGGTTCATCGGACGGCCGGTCCGCTCGGTGTACTCCCTGACGATCTTGTCGAAGTCCTCCATGAGAGCGGGCGAGGAGACCTCCGGCTTGTTGTAGCCGTCCGCGATCGAGACCCATCCCTCGGTGCCCTCGTAGCGCACGCCGCAGGATCCGTGCCACCAGCCCTCGCGGTGGAAGATCATCTTCATGCCGCTCGCGAAGCGGGTCTCCATGCCGTCCCCCGTCGGGTTGTTCACGTACTTGTACTCGACGGGCGACGTGTCGGCGGCGCCGATCGCGACCTGACACTGCGCGAAGGTGTGCGCGCCCCACTCGCCGATGCAGCTTGTGTGGAAGTCATAGAAGCCGCGCCAGCCTCCGCGGACGTACGCGGAGTTGTAGGGCCTCCAGGGGCAGGGGCCGAGCCACGCGTCCCAGTCCACCTCGTCCGGGCCCGGCTCGGGCTCGGCAGGCAGCCAGTCGTGGCGCATCTCCGCGGCGTCCCAGGGAGCGAGGTGGGCGCGGACCGTGTGCACCTCGCCGAGGCGACCGAGGCGGAGCAGCTCGTTGGCGAACGTGAAGTTCGCCTCGCTGAGCCGCTGCGTGCCGGTCTGGTAGATCCGGCCGTATCGCTTGGCGGCCTCCACGACGGCCTGCCCCTCGGCGATCGTCATGCAGGAGGGCTTCTCGGAGTAGACATCCTTGCCGGCCCGCATCGCCATCACCGAGGCCAGCGCGTGCCAGCGGTCGCCGGTGGCGATCAGCACGGCGTCGACGTCGCCGCGCACGGCGAGGAACTCGCGCAGATCGCGGTACATCTTGCAGTCCGTGTTGCCGTAGCGGGCGTCGGCCATCTGCTTGACCCTCTCGCGCTGCGACTTGCGGATGTCGCAGATGGCGACGAACTGAACGTCATTCTCCCTCATCATCCAGTTGAGCACGCCGGATCCGCGGCCGCCGATGCCGATGCCGCCCAGGAGGATGCGCTCGCTGGGAGCGACCGATTCACCCAGGCCCAGAGCCGAGGCAGGGGCGATGAATGGCGCCGCGATGAAGCCGCCGGCCGCCGCTGCGCCCTTGAGAAAGCTGCGCCGGGTCACGCACGATGCGCCGGCGTCCTGCCTCGACTTTCGATCATTCTCCGCGCCGACGCGAAGACCAGGAGGTTGCCGTCCTGTCGACATGCTGTCATCCTTTCCTTATCTCGCCAACGTCACATCGTCCGCGGGGCATGTGCCGCGGGCGCTTCCTCGATCCAGCGGATCGCGGCCGTCCGGCGGGGAGTCCCGGCCGAACGCCGCAGGACCCGATGGTATTCACAAAGGACCGGGAGGGAAAGGACGTAGATCCCGGAAAGTGGGAGCGTCTCGCCTGCCCCGCGCCGCTCTGCTTGCAAGCGCTCGAGGATGCATGGCTTGCCGGCGCGGAGGCTGAAGTCCTCGAGAGACCGCATGGACCGGATGGCATGCGCACGGGCAGAGGGCGGATGATCGAGTCTCCGCGTGGTACACTACCGTCCATGGTGCGTTTCTGCGGGCGGGCGGTGCTTTCTGGGAGGAAAGGAGCTTCGACATGAAGAAATGGATGAAGACATCTCTGATCGTCGCGCTTTTGTTTGTCAGCTCGTGCATCTGCTTCGAGAAGCAGACGCTGGTGATGAGGTACGATGCCGCGAAGGACCGCCTCCTCATCTTCCAGCTCTACGAGGGGATCTACGGGGAGAACAGCGAAGAGGCTCTCAACGCTGACGAGACGCGCGAGATCGCTTCGGTGCTCGAGGGCGAGCGGACGTTCTTCTTCGCCAACTGGATCCTCGAGTACGATCGCTCTGGCATCGAGGAGGAGCTCGACGATCTCTCCCGGAAGTCGGGCGGGGCGGACAGCGCCTCGACGGCGAGCAAGCGGTACGCTACAGCGCTCGGGCTCGGCAAGCTTCTGCTGGAGAACGTCGAGGTGAAGAACGGCCGGTTCTTCCTGAACGCGGAGAAGAAGCTCTCCGGATACCAGCTCGTGACCGTGAAGAACGCATCGAAGATCGCCGCCGCCGCCAACCAGTTCCTCAGCGCCCTGATCCTCGATCCATCGACGCGCCCGACGGCCTCGGAGGACGGCTGGTCCGAGGAGTCGATCCGCCTTCTGGTCACGGCGGCCGAGAAGGGCCATGCGTGGTTCACTCTCGATGAGAACCGCATCCGCTTCCGGCTCCCCTGCAGCTACGGCGACTTCGGCAAGGCCCGGCGGAAGGTCGCCGGGGCGCTCGAGGAAGCCCTCGCCGCCGCGGAGTCGCGAGAGTCGCGGCTCGCGAAGCTGATCCGTCGCTTCGCCCTGGCGCTCCGGGGGGATCTCTGGATCTCCTACGGCGGCGATGCCGTGGAGTTCGCGCTCGGGCATACGAGCTGCGAGCGGGTGCAGCTTTCGGGAGAGCCCTTCGACTCCGAGTACAAGCCGAACGTCGTGCCCTTTGCAGAGCAGCACGGCGGCGTCGCCGGATCGCTGGACTTCCGGGAGGTGATGGAGGCGTTTCTCGCGGGCGAGGCGAAGTGAGCGCATCGTCCCGCGGGCGATCCAACGGGCGGAGGTCGAGGGGGGCGACCTGCAGCCAGATGGAGGAGCAGGCTCGAGAGACCTCGAGCGAGGGCGCTTTCCGGTGCGAGCTTTCAGCTCTGGGAGGGAAGAGGATGGTCCACGGACTCGTGAGAGGAGCGCTCCTGGCGTCGCTCGCGGCCTGGAGCCTGTCGTCGTGCCAGGAGGCCCGTCGAACGCAGGAGGAGCCGGTGCCCGTCGCCTACCGAGTGGTCAGCTACAACATCCGGCACGGCCGCGGCATGGACGGCGAGGTCGATCTCGAGAGGACGGCCGCCGTCCTGCGGCGGCTCGAGCCCGACATCGTCGGTCTTCAGGAAGTGGACGATCGCGTGGAGCGGAGCGGACGGGTCAACCAGCCGGAGGAGCTGGGACGACTGCTCGACATGCATCCGGCATTCGGCAGCTTCTTCGCGCACCAGGGAGGGCAGTACGGCATGGCGGTCCTGTCGCGCCATCCCATCAG
>JAFGKN010000677.1 GCA_016928605.1 Planctomycetota bacterium
CACCCCTCCGCTGCGCCCCTGCGCCTCCGCCCCGAGATGCCTCGCTCCGCCGATCGCCAGCGCGAGCCAGATCCACCCGAGGAGACCGAAGCGACCGAGCCCCGTTGCGCCGCGTGAGATCGTGATGAGCATCATCGTGCTCCTTTCCGCATCTTCCCGTGTCTTCCGCCTCCCGGTCACCACGTGGAGCCCTCGCGGGGCCGCGAGGAGCAGGCCACGATCTCAAGCTATCGGAGACTCCCCCGCATCGCCAGCGATTTCACCGCAGGCATCCGTCCGTCGGCGGTCAGCTGCCCTTGTAATGCTTGCTCGCCTGCCGCAGGAACCTCTTCTCCGCAGCTGTCAGGCTGTCGTATCCCCGGGTGCTGATCTTCTCCAGGATCTCGTCCACGCGGTAGCGGAGATCCCTGACGCTCTCCCGCCGCCGCGCCTCGCGCCGCTTCCGGCTGCGGCGCGCCAGCGCCTCGCTCCTGGGGAGTGCCCAGAGATAGATCAGGGCGAATCCCACTCCCGAGATCTGCGGCAGGTGCACGAGGCCCTGCCAGGCCGGATCCTGCACCCGGCTCGAACAGAGATCGAGGAGCGCGAGCCCGCCGGCTCCCAGGAAGATCAGCGACCAGAGCAGCGCGCCGGCGGTCATCCCGGGCAGGATCCGGCGCGCTCCTGTTCCCACGGCCAGGGAGACGAGGCAGCCGAGCGCGATTCCGGACGCTCCCAGGCTGCGCACAGCGCTCTCGGCATCCGGATGCGAGGAGAGGGCGGCGCTTCCCGCGACCAGGTCGATCGCGGCGACCCCCAGGGCGACGAAAGCGCAGAAGACGAAGAATCGGATCGGTCCCCAGCTCGACTCGATGATGGCTCCCGCCACGAGGATCACGAGGCTGTTCGCGAGCAGGTGCCAGACGGAGATGTGGAAGAGCTGGTGCGCGAAGAAACCGCTCAGCGTCGGCTGCCGGGCGTCGAGGATCTGCTGAGCCGCCAGGTCGCCGCGGCTCGCCACGAAGACCCAGAGCACCACCAGAGTCCCTGCGAGGACCAGTGTCGAGTGCGCGCCTCGAAGGGTCCTTCGCAAGAGCCTGGAGCTGCTCGTCCGTCGCTGCATGTCTCGCCGATGTCTCAACGGCCTGGTGACTGAGCGGAAGGAGTCCGGCGGCCCGCGGCGCAAGCCGCCTTCCGCCCCGCGCCCGGCGGGGCGGCTGCGAGGCCCGTCGCGCCGAGAGCGCGCAGTCTCTCGCTCCTCTCCCTCCACCCGCGGCGGATCCCGCGGCGGGGCGGCGCGCGCCGCTTCTCCGCAGGTCGGTATCCAGCCCGGTTTTCCTCGCTTGGCCGGACGAAACCGCCGCCGCTCGAGTGCAATTGTATCACCCGGCCGGCGGCGCGGAAGCTCTCCGGCCCGCTCGCAGGGGCCCGGCGAGGCCGTGGGAAGCCACTGTCCGAGCCAGGCCGCCCGCTCTCCGCTCGATGGCGCCCAGCTGTCGGCGTGCCCTCTGCCCCGATCGGAGCACGAACAGGATAAGAGCCTACTTCAGTAGACGCTCCGTAGGCCCGAGGCCGAGCGAGGAGCCGGCGGGCAAGGGTGAGCCGCGAGCTGGCGCCGCGGCGATCCGACGACGCGATCGGGCGCAGACCGAGGCCGACGAGGAGGAGGCCGCGGGGTGGAGGGTGAGCCGCGAGCCGGCGCAGCGGCGATCGCGACGCAGAACCGCCGGCTCCGCAGCCGGCCGAAGCCAGGATGGTCTACTGAAATAGGCTCTAAGCCGCTGCCGCATCGCAGCGGCGCCGCACGGTCGACCTCTCCGCCGGCTGCCCCCTCCGCCGCTCAGCGCTTCGAGAACTGGAAGCTCCGCCGGGCTGCGGCGCGGCCGTACTTCTTGCGCTCCTTCTGGCGAGAGTCGCGCGTGAGGTACTTCGCATCGCGCAGGACCTGCTCGTGCTCGGGATTCCTGAGCACCAGTGCCCGAGCGATGCCGAGCGCGATCGCCCCCGCCTGCGCCGCGCAGCCTCCGCCGCGCGCCGTCACGTGGACGTCGATCGCTTCGTGGAGCTGGACAGTCTTGAGCGGCTCGCAGGCGCGGCTGCACTCGGTCTCGGTGCGGAAGTACTCGGCCAGCTCCCGGTTGTTCACCAGAAACTTGCCGCTGCCGTCCTTGATCCTCACCCGTGCGACCGCGGTCTTCCGACGCCCCGTTCCCCAGATGTACTGATCTTGAATCTTCTTGGCCATGAGCCCGGATATTCCGCTCTTTGACTACTTCTGAGTCGACGCCAGCTGAATCGTCTGCGGCTTCTGAGCCGCGTGCTCGTGCTCGGCGCCCGCATAGATCTTGAGCCGCCGGAGCATCGCTCGGCCGAGCCTCGTCTTGGGAAGCATGCGGCGGACGGCCAACTCGATGACCTTCTCGGGCTTCTTCTCACGGAGCTCTCCGAGCGACGCCTCCCTCAGTCCTCCGGCGTAGCCCGTGTACCGCCGGTAGACCTTGCCCGTCTCCTTCCTGCCGGTGACCTTGACCCGGTCCGCCTGGGTCACCACCACGAAGTCGCCCACGTCGACTCCCGGTGTCCAGATCGTCTTGTCCTTCCCCATGAGAAGGCGGGCGACCTTCACCGCCAGCTTCCCCAGGACCGCATCGGAGGCATCGATGTGATACCAGCGACGGTCGACATCCTCTTTGCGCGTCAGAACTGTCTTCATCGTCGATGTTCGGGTCTGCTCGCCCTCGGCTTCTTCCCGGAGGCTCTCGAGCGAGCTTCCGGCTCTAAGTGCCGGCCAGGCGCACCACAATCTGTGAAACCCGGCACTGGAGAAGCAGAGGATACTACAGGGGTCGTCGGCCGCCATCAACTGGAATCTCGCGGCTCCTCGGCCCTTTCGACGCCATCGCTGCGGAGCCGCTCCAGACGCGCCCAGACGCCCAGCGAGGCCACGAGGAGAGCGGCCGTCGGCGTCCGCAGGATCGGGGTCGGGAAGCCGAGCGGGCGCGCTCCGGCCTCCGCCGCGGCCCGAGCCTCCTGCGGCGTGAACCCGCCCTCCGGCCCGATCAGGAAGAGGGACGGGCGGGGCACCCCGCTCCCCGCGAGATCCTGGACGGGTGGGCTCTCCTCTCCGGGCAGGCAGATCCAGATCCTCCGCGCCCCGGCTCCCGCGAGGACCTCGCCCAGCGCCGCTGCGGGCTCCACGCGCAGCGGCG
>JAFGKN010000678.1 GCA_016928605.1 Planctomycetota bacterium
GCGGTCGGTCGCCGCCTTCGACATCGATGACGGACGGGTGCTCTGGACGACCGAGAGCCTCCTCTCCTGGAGTCAGACGTGGCCGACTTCCGATCCCATCGCCCTCGAGGGAAGGGTGTACGTCCTCGTCGCGCACCATGACGAGGACCTCTCCCAGGTCTTCCTTCCGGTCGGCCTCGCCGCCCTCGATGCGCCGACGGGCCGCGAGATCTGGCGCAGCCACCTGGCGAGCAGCCGGCACATCGCGTCCACGCGGCTTCCCCGGCGATACGGCGACCTGGTCCCCATCGACCTCGCTCACTACGGCGGAAGCCTCGCCTGCGATGGAGACTCCATCTACTGCTCCACCTCGCTCGGCCTCGTGGCCCGCGTCGACGCGCGCGATGGTCTCATCCACTGGTGCCGGGTCTATCCGCGCAGCCAGGCCGATCCCGACTGGTCGCGCCTGCTGCGCCGCGCCGCGAGCCCCCCCGCGCTTTCGGGCGATGCCGTCGTGTTCGCGCCGCGCGACTGGACGGGGGCGCTCGCCGCCGACCGCGAGACCGGCGATCTCCTCTGGTCGAGCCGGTTTCTCCCCTCCGAGCGCCTCCTGGGCGCGTGGAAGGATCTCGTCCTTCTCCACGGAGACGGCCAGCTGATCGCCTTGCGCGCTTCCGATGGTTCCACCGCCTGGAAGAGAGAGACCTCCGTCGGCGCCGACGAGCGAGCTGTCCTCTCGGGCGGTTCGATCTACGTCCTCGGCGACGACCGCATCGCCCGGTACGACGCCGGGCGAGGGAGCGAGCTCGAGGCGCCGGCCGCCCATCGCGGGCTGCGCGCCCTCGCCGCGGGAGACGGCGCTCTCATCGCGCTTGGCGAGGAGCCCGAGCACTTCGCGCAGGATCCTCCGCCGGCGATCTCTGCCGCTGCGAGAGGGCGGCGGGAGATTCCCCTCGACGCCGAGTTCCGCCTGGCCGTCCGCCTGGCGCGCCCGCAGCCGAGCCTCCTCCTGCCTCCCCGCGGCTCCCCCGTCATCGACCGCCTGCTCCTCCTCGCCGACAACCTGCTGGAGTGCCTCGATGGCGGCGAACCTGGCCGCGTGCTGTGGCGGCGGTCGGTGGATCGCCGCTTCATCGACATCGGCTGGAGCGGCAGGGACATCATCCTCATCTACCTCGGCAGCGCCTGCGCCGTGTGCCTCGAGACGGGCGCGACTCGCTGGTCCGCGCGCTTTCCATTCGCCGCCGCGAGCCGCGCGATGTCAGGCCGGTACCTCGTTCTTCTGAAGAAGAGGCCCCCCGGAGTCGGAGCGGCCCTGATCGATCTCGAGACCGGACGGCTCCTGTGGAATCGCGTCCTCGGCCCGCTTTTCCGGGAGCTGATCCTCCACGACGCGAGCTTCGAGGAGGGCGTGATCCACCTCGTCGGCCAGGACCGGGACGAGCGCCATCGCGAGCGGCGCATCGGCACGACCGTGACGCTCGGGATCGAGGACGGCTCCCTGCTCGCCTGCCGCCGGTATCCCCGCAGCGCGCTGCTCACGAAGGCGGATCGGCGCTTCGTCTACGACATCGACGAGAGCGGTCAGCCCCTCGTGACGACGCTCGCCGACCCGCCCGAGCAGGCGCGATTCACGAGCGCCGCGAAGGTGGACTTCGACTGGGGCCGGACCCAGATGGCGATCTTCGGCGAGTGGCTCCAGGTGCGGGTGCACTTCCAGGACTCCCGCATCCATGACTACCGCCAGTGGATCTACCGCCGCGGCGATCCGGGCTACGTCTACCACCTGCCGTCGGACGGCGACATCCAGGGCGGCATCGTCCACTGCCCCACGGTCGAGGGGCTCGAGGTCCACGACCTCCCGTCGCGCCGTCTCGCGATGAAGTACAGCTTGCCGGATCCGGGGCGCGACCGGTTCCACCGGGTGATCGGATCCTGGGAGGACGACGGCCGGGTGCTCGTCGTCGCGAGCGTCCTACGGGGCAGGAACGACCGCGAGCCGCAGGCGATCCGAGCCGACGTCTTCGAGAGCGCGACAGCGCTGCACACCGGCGGCCGGCCGCTTCCGGATGTGATGTACTGGTACCGCCGGGCGGACAACGATCCCCTCTGGAGGGAGACACAGGTCGCCTGGCGCGGAGGCGCGCTCTACGTCACCGAGCCCCGCGGCGCGGCGGTCTTCGTGCCCGCCGCGGACGCGGAGGAGGATCCGGGCGGAGGCGGTGCCGGCGAAGAGCAAGCACCGCGCCTGCCAAGGCAAGATCCCGCACCGCTGCAGCAGCGCAGGCGACCGGACCGCCGGTGAACGGAGAACCGCAGATCCTCGCGGCTCTCTCGATGTCGCGCTCTATCTCCCGCCGCGGCCTCCGCGTCCCCCCTGTGCTCCTCCCATCTGTCGTCCCGCGTCGGGTCGTCCACCCGGCGCGCCCATCATCCCGCCGAACATGCCTCCGCGGTCATCCCCGGTGGTCGAGGCCATGTTCGTGTTCATGAAGCTCTGGGACGACTCCGGAAGCGATGTGTACGTCTCGAGCTGCTGCGCCGAGAGGATGGATCCGAGCTCGGTGACGTAGTTGTTCTGGAGATTGGTCATCTGCTCCCGCATCTGGTCGAAGGCGGTCCGGTCGAAGCCGCCCCGGTCCCGGCCGCCTCGCCCTCGCTCGGCGGCCTGGGCTTCTCCGCCCTCGCCGGCCGCCTGCTCCTGCTGCCGCTGCTGCCGCTGCTGCTCGAACTGCTGGCGCATCTGATCGCGCATCTGCTGGACCTGGTCGTTGTACTTCTTGGTGATCGCGTAGTAGCTCTCCTTCTGCGGATCGGTGAGGCTGAGAAGCGCGGCCACGGAGTTCACCTTGAGGTTGTAGCGGTCGTAGGGGCCCTCCCGCATCGCCTCCGCCTCCTGGCGCCTCTGCTCCATCTCCTGGCGCCTCTGCTCTCGCTCCTGCTCCTGCTGCTCCTCGCGAAGCCTCCGGTCCTCGGCGAGGGCGGCCAGCAGGGCGGACTGCAGATCGGAAGCGGCGGGCAAGCGGGCTCGGGTCTCCGATCCCGCCTCGCCTTCCCCGGCGACGGCGCCCTGGAGCTCCACGGGCATGGCCGCGTAGCTGAGGTTGTGGCTCTCCATGGCGGCGATCTGCTGGCCGAGCGCCTTGACCTCCCCCTGGAGGCCGGCCAGCGACTCGCGGATGAGGGCGAGCTCGGCGCCGCTCGAGTCCTGATCCTTCGACGCGAAGTAGCTGATCCCGGCGACCGCTCC
>JAFGKN010000679.1 GCA_016928605.1 Planctomycetota bacterium
CGCGTCGCTGGCCGTCGGCCAGTGCGGCGTGTCGCCGCGGAGCGCCTTCTCGTGGATCCCCAGAAAGACGATTCTGGCGCTCGCGATATCTCCGTCCAGGCAGTGAGCCTTGCCGAGGAGGAGAGCCGGCTCCAGCCAATCGGGCCAGATGTGCCTTCCAGCACCGAAGTCGGCCACCGCCTGCCCCGGGTTTCCTGCCCGCATCTTGGCCACGCCGC
Source organism: Planctomycetota bacterium (assembly GCA_016928605.1). Classification (GTDB taxonomy): domain Bacteria; phylum Planctomycetota; class UBA8108; order UBA8108; family UBA8108; genus JAFGKN01. The sequence continues at coordinate 219 of JAFGKN010000679.1, forward strand.
TCCCGATGACGGTCTCGATCTTCCAGCCGATGTACGGAGGATCCCTCTTCTCCTCGCGCCAGGCCAGGCGGACGAAGGCCTGAGCCGCCTTCTTCCACTCCTGGTTCAGCACCGCCTCGTGCGCCTCCAGCCACGCCTCGGGCCAGCGGTCCGGATAGCGATCGACGGTCGTCTCGATCCGCTGCTTCACGTCTGCCGACCGAGGATCCCCCTCGGCCCGGAGGATCCATTCGAGGAGCCTCATCGCCGGGACGAAGCCGGGGTCGATGGCCATGGCCGCCGCGAGAGAGCTCCTGGCGCCATCGACGTCGCCTCTGTGGAGAAGGGCGCGAGCGAGCCAGTAGTGAGCATCCGGAAGGTCATCCACAAGACGGACAGCAGCGGTCAGGTCCGCCATCGCATCCTCCAGGACGTCGCGGCCCACACCGATCGCGCCGTGCACCCCGGCCTGGCGCAGGAAGACGTCGGGCCTCACTCCGTACGTGACGCTCGGACGAGGCCGCCGCTCCTCGTCGAGGATGACCGCCTCGCCCTCCACCGTCGTCATGCTCGCGGCGGGCGAGAGGAGCTGACGGCTCAGAAGCTTCATGACGCCGTCGCAGCTTCTCTGCTCGTAGACAGCCATGCGCTCGCGGCGAACGCTCGCGGCGTGCTGGAGCAGAAGGACTCCCAGAGCGAGGAGGAGTGCCACGGAAATCGCCACCTCCAGGATCCGGCGCCGGTTTCGCTTCGCGCGCCTGAGGATCCGCTCGCCGACCGTGACCGGCCGCGCCTCGATCGGATCTCCGCGGGAAAACCGCTCCAGATCCTGCGCGAGCGCCTCGGCCGTGCCGTAGCGATCCTTGGGCCGCTTCTGGAGGCACTTGAGCACAACGGTCTGGAGATCATCGGGGACGCCGGGATTGAAGCGACTGAGCGGCGGCGCCTCCTGGTCGCGGATCTTGGCCAGCACCTCGTCGGAGCTCCTCCCCCGGAAGGGGGGCCTCCCTGAGATCATCTGGAAGAGCGTCGCGCCGAGGCTGTAGATGTCCGACGCCGGGCCGACCGCCCCGCAGGAGGGCCAGGCCTGCTCGGGACTCATGTAGAGAGGCGTGCCGACCTGCCACCGCGTGCGGGTCAGGTGTGGCGCGCCCTCGACGCGGGCCAGGCCGAAATCCAGGATCCGCAGCCGGCCATCCGCGTCGAGGATCAGGTTGGATGGCTTCAGATCGCGGTGGATCACTCCCCGCGAGTGCGCGTGCTGCAGCCCTTTTGCCGCCTCCGAAAACGCGTGCGCCAGCCACCGGAGGTACGACGAGTCGGTGACCGCGGGGACCGGGGAGGGATGCGCGAGCCCCGTCTCATCTGCGCTGCCGCGAGACCGCGGCGAGACGACATCGAGCGGCTCTGGCGCTGCGCGCGTCTCCTGAGAGGGGCTCTCCTGCCAATGCGCGATGAAGTCCCTCGTGCTGTCGAGCGCCCGGCTCGGGAAGGAGGGCGGCTTCTCTCCCTTCGACGACTCGATGCGCTGGTGGACCTGGAGCAGGGTCTCGCCTTCGACGTACTCCATCGCATAGAAGGGGATGCCCGATTCGACGCCCATCGCGTGAACGCACACCACGTTTGGATGCTGAAGGCCGGCCGTGACCTTGGCCTCTCGCTGGAATCGAACGACGCAGGAGGAATCCGCCACCAGAGCCAGGGGGAGAATCTTGAGCGCCACTCGCCGCTCCAGCGAGACCTGCTGCGCCTCGTAGACCACTCCCATGCCGCCGCGCCCCACCTCCCGCCGGATGCGGAAGTCCCCGAACTTCACCGCGGCGCCCGACTCGCCGATGACAGAGCTGATGCGCTCGAGCATCTCGAGCTGCACTCCCAGCTCGGCCACGGTGTCCGTCGACTCTCCGCCCTTCTCCTTGCCTGTTGCATCCTCGCGGGATCTGGAAGGAGCCGATTCCTCGAAAAGGCTCGCGAACTCGACCTCGAGGAAGTGCTCGTCGCCCCCGGCTGGATCCGGGCGGATCTTCTTCGCCTGATCCATGGTTATACCCCTTTGGCTAGCCCGTGACGCGAAGGGGTGGACGGGCCGCATGCCCTTCCTGTCCGTGCCCCTTTCATCCGACTGCCTATTCTCGCAGAAGAAAGAAGGGATGACAGCAAAAACCAGGGTGCCTGTTCACTGTCCATGCCTCCTTAGGGGGTGATGAATCCGCCGGCCAACAGCCACAGGGTGATCGCCAGGGATGGTTGTTCCGGAGAGTGGTGCGAGAGCACGAAGCCGGAGGCCATCCGTATCGATGGCGCGGAATCGCCGTCACTGAGGAGCCACCGCCGGCGCATCGAGCGGCAGCACGATCACGTTGTCGAACGACGCAGCGATGTTGTAGGTGCGCAGCCCGACAGCTCCGGAGAGGACCGGAGCGGCCCGGTCGGTCACGTCGAGGCGCAACCCCGCGTCCCTGTCGGCGGAAGGATGCATCCGGTTGAACCAGACGCGGATCCTCGCTCCCTCGACGGCCACGCG
>JAFGKN010000680.1 GCA_016928605.1 Planctomycetota bacterium
AGGGCTTCAGGCTGTCAGCTGGATGGATCGCCCGGCGCGCGGGTCGGCGATCGACGGCAGCTCATCGTACCAGAAGGGGAGGAGACGAGACAGCCCAGGCAGCAGCGGTTCACCTGTCACCGCCGCGGGGAGCGATGATCGAGGGCTGGCATCTTCGAGAGCGAGGGATTATAACACGGGCCCATAGGAGGCGGAGCGCCGCGCAGACGGCGGCTGCAAAGGAGACGGACGGACCGATTCCGAGGTCATCGCATCATGGCATTCCCCCAGCATCGGATGAGGCGCCTGCGCAACCAGGAATGGGCGCGGCGCATGGTGCGCGAGACCCACCTGGCGGTCGACGACCTGATCGAGCCGCTCTTCGTCGCGGAGGGCACGGGCCGGCGCCGGGCGATCGGCTCCATGCCGGGCTGCTCTCAGCTCTCGCCGGATACTCTCGTCGAGGAGTGCAGGATCTCGAGGGATTTGGGCATCGGCGCCGTGATCCTCTTCGGCATCCCTCGGGAGAAGGATGAGATCGGCAGCCAGGGATACGCCGAGGACGGCATCGTGCCTCGCGCCATCCGCGCGCTGAAGACCGCGCTGCCCGACATCTACGTGATCGCTGATGTCTGTCTCTGCGAGTACACGGACCACGGGCACTGCGGCGTGATCGAGGACGGAAAGCTGCTCAACGACCCCACGCTGGACCTCCTCGGCCAGGCGGCCGTCGCTTATGCCGTGGCCGGGGCCGACATGGTGGCGCCCTCGGCGATGGCGGACGGCCAGGTCGGCGCCATCCGGGAGGCCCTCGACGAGGAGGGCTTCGCCGACACTCCGATCCTGAGCTACGCGGCCAAGTACGCGTCGGCCTTCTACGGGCCGTTTCGAGACGCCGCCGAGTCGGCTCCCCGCTTCGGCGATCGCAAGACCTATCAGATGGATCCCGCCAACGCGCGGGAGGCGCTGCGGGAAGTGGAGCTCGACATCGAGGAAGGCGCCGACATGGTGATGGTCAAGCCAGCTCTGGCTTACCTCGACATCCTCACCCGCGTCGCCGAGCTTTCGCCGGTGCCGGTGGCGGCCTACAACGTGTCCGGCGAGTACTCGCTCGTCAAGGCGGCCGCGGAGAAGGGATGGGTCGACGGCGAGAGGATCGCCATGGAGATCCTCACCTCCATCAAGCGCGCAGGCGCGGATGTGATCCTCACCTACCACGCGCGCGAGGTCGCGCGGATCCTCGCGCGCTGAAAGCCACCGGAGTCCGACGGCTGACATGAACGAGAGCGGCGAGCTGTTCCAGAGGGCCAGGGCGCTGATCCCCGGCGGCGTCAACTCTCCGGTCCGCGCCTTCGGCGCTGTGGGAGGGACTCCGCTCTTCTTCCGCGAAGGGCGCGGATCCCGGTTGATCGATGTCGAAGGCCGCGAGTACATCGATCTGGTGGGCTCGTGGGGTCCCCTCATCCTCGGCCACGCGCACCCCGACGTCGTGGAGGCGGTGACGGCCGCCGCCCGGTGTGGAACCAGCTTCGGAGCTCCGACGCGGGCCGAGGTCGAGCTCGCGGAGGAGATCGTGGGCCGCATGCCTTCGGTGGAGATGGTCCGCCTGGTCAGCTCTGGCACCGAGGCGGCGATGTCCGCCGCCCGCCTCGCCCGGGGCTTCACGGGCCGCGACCGGACCATCAAGTTCGCCGGCTGCTATCACGGCCATTTCGACGCATTCCTCATCCAGGCAGGATCGGGAGCTCTCACCTTCGGCGTGCCGTCGAGCCCGGGCGTCCCGGCGGCGGTGGCCTCGACGACGTTCCTGGCCGCCTACAACGATCTCGGCGGCGTGGAGGAGCTCTTCGAGCGGCACGGATCCGAGATCGCTTCCGTGATCGTCGAGCCCGTCGCGGGCAACATGGGCACGGTTCCGCCGGCGGCGGGCTTCCTCGAGGGGCTCCGCGAGGTGACGGCGCGGTACGGCGCCATTCTCATCTTCGACGAGGTGATGACCGGTTTCCGGGTGGCGCGGGGCGGCGCCCAGGAGCGCTACGGCGTGATGCCGGACCTGACGGTGATGGGCAAGGTGGTGGGCGGCGGTCTGCCTCTCGGCGCGTTCGGGGGACGGGCCGAGATCCTGCGGCAGCTCGCGCCGGAGGGCCCCGTCTATCAGGCGGGGACCCTGTCGGGCAATCCACTGGCGACCGCGGCGGGCCTTGCCACGCTGCGCGCGCTCGGCGGCGATGGCGTCTACCAGGATCTCGAGGCGAAGGGGGAGCGGCTCCAGGCCGGCCTCGAGAGGGCGGTCTCCTCCTCCGGCGTGACCGGCGTCGTCCAGCGCGTCGGATCGATGATGACGCTGTTCTTCGCCGAGGGGCCGATCCGGAGCATGGAGTCGCTCCGCTCTCTCGATCCATCCGTCTACGCGAGGTTCTTCCACGCGATGCTCCGCCGCGGAGTCTATCTGCCGCCGAGCCAGTACGAGGCCTTCTTCGTCTCGCTGGCCCATTCCTCCGGCGACATCGACCGCATCGCCCAGGCGGCGGCAGAGGCGCTGGCCGAGATCTGAGGCGGCCGCCGCGGGCGAGG
>JAFGKN010000681.1 GCA_016928605.1 Planctomycetota bacterium
AAGAAGGGGATCGCGCGCGACCAGAGGGGAGCCATCCCGGAAGCAGTCCCCGCGCCGCTCTTCTTCCTGCCCTTCTTCGCATCGCCCTCCACCTTCTTCGCACCCGCCTCCGCCGCCGGCGCGGCCGGCTCGATCGCCACTCCGAAGAGAGCGTACTCCGACGCGAGCCCGATGTGGCTGCCGGTGATCTCGTAGTCCTTCCGCCCGAAGCCGAAGATGCGCCGCTTGTTCATGACCAGGGTGCGCCCCGATGGACGGTTCTTGCCCGCGAAGATCCAGCCGCCGTATCCGCCGCGCATCTCGCGCCCGTACTGCAGGTACGTGCGATGCCACCACGAGTCGTCCAGGAAGCCCGCGGAGGTGTAGAGGTGATCGACATCCTGCGGGAGATCGTTTCCAGCGAGGTCGAAGCGCTGGTGCCTCATGAAGATCGAGGAGCCATCGCAGGCGAGGACGTCCGGCATCGCGCCCGGCATGTTGACGCCGCGGATCGTCCCCTGCGGCTCCTGGTCGGTCTCCGGATCGCGATGCGAGATGCGCCGGCGGATGATCGTCTCGCCCGTCGAGGCATCGACCCCGCAGAGATGGACGCCGCCGTCGATGTAGGACGACCGGCCGGCCGCCGCATACGCGATCGCGCGCGGCTGGCCCTCGCGCCCGTCGACGACGAGCACGCTGCCGTGGACCGGCCACGCGGACTCGAGCTGATCGTACGAGACGACCTGCCGGTCCTCCGGCGCCACGCGCACGCGCCAGGCGAGCGCTCCGTCCTCGGCGCGCACGCAGTACATCCACCCGTCGGCCGAGCCGAAGTAGACGAGTCCCCCCCGCACGGTCGGCGGCGAATCGATGCGTCCGCCCGCGCTGAACGTCCAGAGCGGCGATCCATCACCCGTGCTCAACGCGCAGACAGTGTGCGCCTCGCGCCGGGCGACGTACAGCCGGCCGCCCGCCGCGGTGACCGCGGTCAAGGGCCCCGCCAGCGCCGCCGTCCATCTCCGCTTCCACCCGAGCGAGAGCGACGCCTCGGTGAAGCCGCTGCGCGATGCATCGCCGCGGAAGGTCGGCCAGTCCGCGCGCTGCGCGCTCGCGGGAACGGAGGCCGCGCGGGACGCCTCCTGCGGGGCGATCTCCCGGCGACTGCTCTCGCGATGCTCGCTCTCGTACGCGGGCCCCCTCTCCATCCGCGCCGGCTCATCGGCGAGGGGGATGGCTCGCACGCCGCTGACGGCGTTGAAGCCCTCCAGCTTGGCCGTGATGTAGCACGCGCACGAGTGCGACGGCGCGTAGATGAACCCATTCGATGGAAGGATGCCGTACTGGCACGCGCCGCGCACCCAGTGGTCGGCGATGACACGGTCGGCGCTGAGGTCGACGAGTTCCACGCCCGCGCGGCCCTGGATCACGTACTTCGTGGTCGCCTTGTGGCGGTAGCACCTCCCGTGGCCGAATCCGATGGTGTAGGTCTCCTGGTCGGGCGAGCGCGTCGCGGCGACCTCACCGGTGTGGAGATCGTAGACGCTCGTGATCCCCGGCTGCTTGCCCCAGGCGAGAACGCCGCTGTAGACCTTGCCGTCGATGACGAAGAGATCCACCGGCGAGTTGAAGCCCTCGTGGCAGGGCGCCGTCCAGAGCTTCTCTCCGGTCTCGGCGGAGAACGCCGCGATCTCTCCATCGGTGAGGATGTGATTGGCCGAGACGCGCCACTCGAGCGCCGCATCGTCCTCGGCCCCCGTGTCGACCGGCCGGTCGGCCAGCCGATCGGCGGAGAGCACGACGCCATCCTCGAAGACCACCGTCGGCGCGAGCCACGCGTAGCGTTGGCGGATATTCGGCCGCTCGGCGCGCCAGATCCCGCGCCCCGAGGCAGCGTCGAGGGCCACCAGGCGCGCCTCGTTCTGGAAGAAGACGCGCCCGCCGGCGACGGTCAAGGTGAGCGGCAGGATGTTGGCGACCTCGTCGTCATCCTTCTTCCAGATGAGCTCGCCCGACTCGGCGTCGAGCGCCCGCAGATGCTTCGGCAGGTACCGGATGACGTGCTCGCCGTAGGCGCCGCGCCACGGCTCGAACCGCCGCAGCACGACGCCCGTCCTGGGGGCTCTCTCCTCACGCGGCTCGCTGATCACGAGGAAGAGCTTTCCATCCGCGGCGAGGATCTCGTGCGTGTTCTCGGTTCCGTCGTACGTGCGAAGCACTTCCCCCGTGGCGGCGTCGAGAGCAACGACCGGCTTCCCGTAGCCGAGCGTGGCGTAGACGCGGTCGCCGACCGCCACCAGCCGCCGCGGCAGCTCGGCCGGACCGCTGCGGAAGGGCCGGAGATGGTCCTCCCAGAGGTCGATCTCCTTCTTCCACAGGAGCACGCCGCTGAACCCGTCGCGCGCCACGAGCCTCCACTCGGCAGGAGCCTTCACCGAGGCGACCGGCCCCTCGTCGGCGATGTAGAAGATGCGCCCGGCCGCCGAGACCGCCGCGCTGATGCTCGAGAGGTGGTCATGGCTCCGCGCCCAGCGCGGGCTGCCCACCCACTGCAGGTGCTTCGGCGGCGCGATGCGCGTGTCCTCGGCGACGGCGTTGTTGTCGGGCGCGCGCAGGAAGTGCGTCCACTCGTCGATGTCGTCGGGCCAGGGCTTCTCGATCCTCTGCCAGCTCGAGCCCGAGCGGACGCAGGCGACGCCGAGCGGCGCCAGCACCCGCAGCACCTCGCTCGGATCCACGTCCTCCGCCCTCTCGATGACGAGCAGGTTGACGAGCTGGTCCGCGTACGGCAGCCGCCGGCCGTCCCACTGGACGGCGCTGACAACCCCGAGCGCTCCGTCGCCGAGCAGATGCACTCGGGCGGCGGCGACGAGATCCGCATCGCGCTCGAGCCCCTGAACGATGTAGCGCTCGCTCGCGCGGAGGGCTGCGGTCCGCCGGCCGTCGCCGCATCCGACGTGCACCACGAGCCCGCCCTGCACGCCGGAGCTGCGGACGAGATCGCGCGCCTCCTCGGGGCCATCGCCGGGGAGAGATCGCGAGACGAGCGCCGCGCTCAAGAGAGCCGCGCTGGCGAGAGCGAAAGCAGGGAAGACCGCGCGACGGAGCCGCGCCCGGAGATGAGGGGTCGATGCAGGATCCATGTCGCTCGCCTTTCAGAATCGGGTGGTGGATGAACGCTCCCATCATCGATGGATGCCGGAGGCAAAGCAACGCTCTTGGAGCGCCGCGCCGAGGCGATGCTCCCGCTGCGGTCGGATCCTGCCGGTGATGCGCCCGCCGGCGGGTGACAACCGAGGCGCTCTCTGCTACAACGAGAGCAGACGGCACTCGTCGAGCGGCGATGCGCGCGCCGGCGGAAATCCGGCGGGCCTGGATCTGGTCTTCGCAGCCGCGGAAGATCATCGCCGGCGGCCTCGGATCGGAGCGATGCGCAGGAGGGCCCAGGATGATGAAGATCAGATTCGACGCCACGGCGATGCTCGGCTGGCTCGTTCTCTCGAGCGCGCTTGCGTGGAGCGCGGGTCGCGCGGCCGAGGAGGCGTACCTGCGCTACGTCCACCCCACGATCCGCGAGCCGTTCCCCGATCTTCTGAGCTTGGAGGTTCCGCCCGAGCTGAAGGATCAGCCGACCGCCGCCCTCGGCCTTGTGGATGTGACCCGTGCGCCCTTCAGCGCCGACCCGGCCGGGAAGAAGGACTCCACCGCCGCGCTCCAGGCCGCCATCCGCTTCGCGCGCGATCACCAGATGGTCTGCTTCTTCCCTCCGGGGACGTATCTCGCATCCGACACCCTCGAGTGCGTCCAGCAGCTCTACCGGCGCGCGAACGGCCGCATCTTCGGCGCGAACCGCTTCCCCAACCTGCTGGTCGGCTCGCGGGCGGGCGAGCGGCCCCCGACGCTGCTGCTCGCGCCGCGCTCGAAAGGCTTCGATGACCCGTCGCGGCCGAAGATCTTCGTCCACTTCTGGTCGCGCGGCTATCTGAATCCCACCACCGCCGACCGCGTCACCGACGGGCTGTCGCCGGAGGTCGAGCAGCCGAACATCGGCATGAACCAGATGCTCGTCAACCTGAGCATCGTGATCGGCGAGGGCAACGGCGGAGCGATCGCGGTGCGGCATCAGGCGGCCGAGGGCTCGGGGATCGAGGACTGTACGATCGATGCCACCCACGGCCTCACCGGCATCCAAGGCGGGATCGGATCGGGCGGCGGCAGCGCGGGCGTGACGGTGATCGGCGGCCGC
>JAFGKN010000112.1 GCA_016928605.1 Planctomycetota bacterium
CCAGCCCCCAGCGCCGGGCGACGGCCAGGGCGCGGCTCTCGGCGGACGGATGGGCGCCGAGCCATCTCTCGAGGACTCCGCGGCGAAACGGGAGACGGCCCATGCGCGAGAGCTTGACCAGCGACGAGACGACGGCCTCGGGATCGCCGGTCAGCTCGGCGGCGAGCAGGTCGGCCGCCCGCTCCTGGCGGCGGGAGAGGAGCATCGCCCCGGATGCGACGGCCGCCGCCCAGACCGCGAGCAGGAGCCAGACGAGAGGACCGGGAACTCGCAGCCAGTCGATCGGCGATGCTACGAGGAGGGCCGCGCAGATCGCGAGACAGCCTGCGAGGAGCAGCCGGCGCCTGCGGAGATGACCGAGCCGGACGTGGGCGATCTCGTGCGCGAGGATCGTATCCAGCTCCCTCCGGCTCATCATCCGCAGGAGATCCTCGGAGATCGCCACCCACCCGCGACCGAGCGCGAGGGCGCCCGGAGCCGTTCGTCCGGGGGACGAGTAGACCGCGATTCCCTCGAGGTCGACGCCGGCAGCGCGGGCGAGGGCGCGCGCTCGATCCAGCAGCTCTCCGGGCATCGCGCAGCGGATCTCCGCTCCGCGCCTGCGCGCCGCGGCCGCCGTCGCCGCGTGCCGGAGGAGGAGGACCGCCAGCAACAGGGGCGCCAGGAGGATCGCCGCCGCGGTGATGTGGGACAGAAGAGTCTCTCCTGACATCTGTGAAATCTGCGCTCCTCTGGTCTCCCCTTCTGGTCGCGGCCTCGCCGCTCTGCGATCACTCCCCGAGCGCGCCGGCCGCGCGGCGCAGGAAGATCAGCCTGCGCGCCGCGAGCACTCCTCCGCGGTAGTCGCCGGCGCGGACCGCGGAGATGGACAGAAGCCGCAGGAACTCCTCCCTCGCCTCGAGCCGCACCGCGACCGCGGCGCGGGAGGCGGCGGTCCGGAAGAAGCCGCTCCGATAGGCGCGGCAGGCCGCCCGGTAGAGCCGGTCCGCCCTCGACTCGATCGCGATCAGCAGGCGGAGGTCGGTCCCGCACCGGTAGCAGCTCTCCTCCTTCGCGCGCCGGCGTGCGCGGCACGTGGGGCAGCGCAGGCGGCGGTCGGGGAAGCCCGCATCGCTGCTGTTCCCCTCGTCCTCTCGCCGCGGCACCGACTCCGCGGATGGGGGCGGACCGGCGGACTGGAGGGGCGGCCGGGACGAGGGGTGCTCCATCGCGTCCATCCTATCCTTCCTCGACGAAGAAGAGGATCTCCTCCAGCTCTCGATGAGCTTTCCGCGCGACATCCAGCCGGCCGGCGGCGAGGTTTTCCTGTGCCTCCTCGATCCACTGGACGGCCTCTTCACGGTCCTCGCGGACCATCTCCGCCAGGCGTTCGCGCACCTTGCGTATCGTTTCACGGATCTCCTCGCTCTCGAGACGGGAGGCGACCTCTTTCACGCCGCGGGATGGCTCCGAGCCGATCCTCGACTCGAAGCCCGCCGCGTCTTCCGATCCCTCGCCGGCGCCAACCGAGCGGAGCGCCGCTTCTGACCGCGCTGCCTCCTTCTCTTCGCCCTCGTCCTCCTCCTCCTCCTCCTCGATCGTGGAGGGCTGCGGGCGCAGGATCCGATCGATGCGCTCCTGTGCCTCCCGGCGCTCCTCCTCGCTGAAGGAGTGGAGGGCATCGTCGATCACGATGTGATTCTGGCGGCCGGTGGCCTTCTCCGTCGCCTTCACCTTGAGGATCCCGTCGAGGTTCAGGTGGAAATCGACGACGATCGGGCTGCCGCTCGGCGCGGGTTCGAGGTCCTGCACCATGAAGGTGCCGAGCTTCGTGTTCTGATCCACCGTCGAGGCCTCCCCCTGGTAGACCTCGATCTCCGCCGCTTCCTGGTCGTCCATGAACGTGTAGTAGACCTCGGATCGAGTCGTCGGGAGGGGGGTGCCCTTGGGGATGACGCGGCTGAAATGCCTGTCGAACGCGCCGCCTGCCTGGAAGCTGAGGCAGCGGATGCCGAAGGAGTGAGGCGTGATGTCGACCAGTACGCTGTGGACATCCTCTCCGGAGATCATCGCCGCCTGGGTGGCGGCTCCCATCGCGACGCAGAGATCGGGGTCCACCTCGAAGCGGGGCTCCAGGCCCGTGCGGCTCTTCAGCTCCTCCTGGACGAGAGGCGTCCGGGTGGATCCCCCGACGAGGATGATCTCGTCGAGGTCTCGCGCCAGCCAGCCCGCGTCGTGCAGGGCGGTCTGCACGCTCTGCATGCTCCGCTCGACGAGCGGCCGGATGAGATCCTCGTACTCCTTGCGGTCGATCTCCATCGAGAGGTGGAGCGGCCGTCCTCCCGCATCGACGATGAACTCCTCCTGCAGGCTGGCATAGGGCCGGGTCGACAGCGCGCACTTGACGGCCTCGACGGCGCGGAGAAGCCGAGCTCGGCTGGAGGGCACGGCGCGGAGGTCGACGCCGTGCTTCTCGAGAAAGCGGCCGGCGACGTGATCGAGGAGGAGCTGGTCGAAGTCATCGCCCCCCAGATGGGTGTCTCCGTGGCTGGCGCGCACCTCCACGACACCTCCGTGGATCTCGACGATCGAGACATCGAAGGTCCCGCCGCCCAGGTCGTAGACCAGGAGTCTCCGCAGCTCGCCGCCCGCCGCATCTCCCGCGGCGCCCCCGGCGAGGCGGTCCGCCTCGTAGACGAGGGAGGCCGCGGTCGGCTCGTGGAGCAGCCGGACGACCTCGATGCCCGCGAGCTCGCCGGCCTCCCGCGTGGCCTGGCGCTGCGTGTCGTTGAAGTAGGCCGGGACGGTGATCACCGCTCGGCGGACTCTCGACCCCAGGTGCTGCTCCGCCCGATCGGCGAGATGGCGCAGGATGAGCGCAGAGATCTCCTGCGGCGTGTAGTCGACGTCGCCGAGCCGCACCTTCTCCGCCGATCCCATCTTCCGCTTGATGCTGCACACGGTCCGCTCGGGAGCGTGGAGCATCTGGTTGCGGGCCGGCTCTCCGATCAGGAGCTTCCCCTCGGCGTCGAGGCCGACGATCGAGGGGAGGATGCCGCGCAGGGCATGGTTCTCGCCCCGGATGATGCGCGGGCGGCCATCCTCGACGACCGCGACCTCCGAGTTGGTCGTTCCCAGATCGATCCCGATGATGAAGTCGCGTTTCAGCTCGCTATCCACGATGAATCCCTCACTCTCTTCAAGACTCCCTTCCAGCTCATCCTTCTCCGGGACGCCCCTGCGGTGTCGGCGGCCGCGCCTCGCGACACGCCGGCGGCTCAGCGGTTTCTCCCCTTTGCCTCCGGCTGGCGCCAGTCGGCCGCGGGCGGGACGGGGGCCACTGCCGTCCGCACCTCCGCGGGCCGCACGACGGTCTGGCCGCGCCGGTATCCAGCGCGGATCACACCGAGGACTCGGCCGGCCGGCACATCGCTGCGCGGCTCGGTCTCGACCGTCCGCATCCCGGATGGATCGAAGTCGCTTCCCTCGCAGAGGATCTCCTCGACTCCCAGGTCGGCCAGCGAAGCCTCCAGCTTGCGGAGCGCCATGTCGTAGCCATCGATGAGGCCGGCGATGAGACCCGGAGGCAGAAGACGGCTGCGCCAGCGGAGCCGTCGGTGCGCGCGCTCCGTGGCGTCGCGGCTCCGGCGAAGGGTGTCGACCGCGTCCATCAAGCCCTCCAGGAGCCGCCGCGCCGGCTCTTCCCGCGCGATCCGAAGCTCGTCTCTCAAGCGATCGCGCTCGCGGAGCAGAGGAGCGAGCGCGCGGAGGAGAGATGCCTCGAGATGCTCGCGAGACGCCATCAAGCCGTCCTGCAGCGTCCCGAGCCCCTCCCGGAAGCTCTCCGCAGCCTGGTCCATCTTCTCCCGTGCCGTCTTCGAGCCACGAGACTCGAGACGGACCTCGCCGCGCAAGGCCGCCAGCTCGGCCGCGATAGAATGGAGGTCGGCCGCCGGCAGATCGGCGCCGTTTTCCTCGGCCTCGCCGCCGCACTCCTCGAACTCGAGCAGCCACTGGCGCAGCGTGTCCACGAGGAACTCCACCTCGCGGCGGAACTCGCTCCGCCTCAGCTCTTCTGGAAGAACGCCCGGATGGCCTTCAGCCCCAGGCGGCGGTTGGTCGTCTCGCATCGGAGCTCGTCTATCCATTCGTCGATCGATTCACCCTGAGAGGGGTCGAGAAACCGCAGCCGGAGACGCGCCCGCTCGTCGACGATCCGCTCGTAAGCCGCGCGGATCTTCTGAAAGGCCTCCGGATGGCTCTCCGGCCGGAAGCGGCGCACCAGCTCGATGTATCTCCGTCTCACCGTCTCATCGTCGACGGGCGCCTCGATTCCCAGTGTCCGGTAGGGATTCGCCACGGTCATCATCCCTTCTTCAGAAGAAGTCGAACCACCTCTGGGTGAAGCCGGATCGCGCGGACCGGGTCTTCGCCGGTTCGGGCCGCCGGCCTCGTCCCCGCCATGCGGCAGGCCTCCCGCCTCCGCCGGCCGCCTCCGAGCGCGGCGGTCTGGGCTCTTCGTCGTCTTCGTCGTCTTCGTCTTCGTCTTTTTCTTCGTCGTCTTCGTCGTACTCAGCATAGACGCCGAGCTCGCGGCCCAGCATCTCGATCATCCACTGGAGCGCGCCGGCGTCGACATCGGGGAAGCGACCGGCCCCGCCGCCGCACGCGAAGAGGATCCGCTCCATCGCCTCCGCGGACTCCTCATCTCCCTCCCGCATCGCCTGCTGACGTCCTCTCTCGAGAGCCTTCCTCAGCTTCCGGGGGAGCGTCTCGCCGCGTTTGATCCGCGCCTCCGCCTCCAGCAGGGAGAAGCTGTAGAGCTTCGGGAACTGCTTCCGGCCCTCCTCGGCGTAGGCGATCACGAGGAGAGGATCATCACAAGCATGGAAGATGTGGCAGAGCGAGAGGCGTTGCGGATCCGGGAGTTTCAAGGAGCACACCGCGCGGAGGAACCCGCGGAAGCTCTTCCGGATCGACTCCTCGAGCCGGCCGCCGCCATCCTTTGCCGACTCGCCGTCCTCGCTGAAGAGATGGTAGAGGTTCGCGGCGGGCTCGACGATCTCCGCCCGGCGGGGGAGCTTCTCGATCTGCCGGCGGAGCTCGCAGGCTTCGGCATCGGCTTCCTCGCGCCGTCCCAGCTGGCGCAGGGCCAGAGAGAGCCGGAGCTTCGCTTCCAGCTCCCACATGCCCGCGGCGACGGCCTTCTTGATGACCTCATCGGCGCAGGAGCTCTCGCCGCCGGCGCGCTCGACGGCCGCCCAGCGGATCCGGTGGGGCGCGGAGAGGCGTCCGCCCTGGATTCTCTCCGCCTCGGCCAGGTCCTTGCGCGCGAGATCCAACCGCCCCTTCCTCGCGCGGCCCCAGGCCGACTCCACGCGGCAGTCCGCGAGCTTCTCGAGCACGCGCGCATTCAGGGGCTCGAGGGCGCGCGCCTTCTCGAAGTAGCCGAAGGCCTTGCGGTACGCTTTGCGCGCGAAGCAGATCTCGCCGAGCCGCAGCAGGGAGTCGACGTTCTGCGGGAACCGTTCGGAGAGATCGAGGAGAGCCCGCTCCGCATCCTTGGGACGGCGAGCCTGCTCGTACAGCTCCGCGAGCTTCCGCCAGACGCCGATGGCTTCCGGATCGAGGGCGAGGCTCTTGGTGTACGCATCCAGAGCGCCGGGCTCCACGACGTCTTCGTACTTCCGCCGGCGCCTGCGGCAGATGGGGCAGGGACAGCCCATGGCCTGCCCCTGCTTCCAGCAGTCGCGGGCGACATCTCCCACGCGCTCCCAGAGGATAGCCTTCGCCTGCCGGACCTGCTGGGTCGAGAGATCGAGACGTCGAGGGAAGCGGCCGATGTACTCCACCCACAGCTCGTGTGCCTGCTCGGAATCCTCCTCCTCCATGTGAGTCGCCGCGTGGGCCAGTCCATCCGGATCCTCGCAGAGCGGTCCGAGCCTTCGCGCTAGCTCGTCATGAGCGTCCGACGAGAGCAGCCTATCGCCGATGATCGAGCGGAACAGGCGCGAGCGGTCGTCCGGCGCCAGGCCGCCCGGCCAGGCTTGCAGGAGACGGCGCACCGATGCGATGAGGCGCTCCTCGGCGCTGGGGTCTTCATCCCGAGCCACCTCGCGGAGCCGCTCGCGGATCTCCTCGAGGAGCCGCACGCGGGGATCCTGCGCGGCGAGATCCAGCTTCAACGCGCCGTGATCGATCCCGGGCGTCGTTCCCTGCGCGCCCGCCGCCGCCCGAGCATCCGCCTCGGCCGTCGTCTCCGCGGGGGCCAGAGACTCCAGAAGCTCCTTCGCCAGGATCGCGGAGGCGCCTCGCAACTGGACCGCCTTCCACGCGCGCCGGGCTCCCTCCAGGTCATCCTCGGCGCGAGCCATCAGCCCGCGGAGGATCCATCGCCACCCCGCGAGCGGGGATCTCCGCCCGATGGCTGCGAGCTCCTGCCGGGCCTCTAGATGCCTTCCGTGCTCGTAGTGCTCGAAGGCCCGGAGGATGGATCGCACCCCCGCGGCCAGAGGGCCGGACAGCTCCGTGGGGGGACGCATCGCTGGAGCCGATCGCGGGGCTGACGAAGGAGCGCCGAGGATCGCAAGGTCGGCGAGAAGCTGCTCCTCGATCTCTCTCTCCACGGCGGCGCTGCCGATCGCGCGAAGCAGCATCTCGGAGCGGCCGGTGCCCAGAGCGCACCGCAGCGCCACGTCCATCATGGGCGGCGTGGCCAGATCGAACTCCACGGCGCCCGCGATGGTGATCGCCGACTCGTCGAAGAGCCGGTTCGCGGCGAGCTCGAGGGCTCTCATCTCGTACGCGCGGGCGGCGAGGTCCCGGTAGCTCGGCAAGAGGCCTCGACGGCGGATCTCCCGCGTGACCTCCAGGGATCGGCGGTAGTTGCCCGCCGCCAGCAGCTCGCTCAGCGTCGCTCCGAGTGCCTCGTCTGACAGTTCGCGGTAAGGGGAAGAGGGAGGCTTCCCCCTGTCTTTCCTTCGCTTCTTGCCGCGTCCCATGAGAACTCTTCACTCCTTTCCCAAGGCCTGCAGCCCCTGCGGGCTCCACTGCGCGGCGAGACCCACGCGGATGGAGCTGAGACCCGTTGACGACGACCATACGCTGGCAAGGATGCAGCGGGCGGCTTTCCGACTGCAAGCGTTTTCTGGATCGTTTTTCGGCAGCCATCTCCGGGCTTTGCTTTTCCGCTCGCTGCAGCACGGCTCCAGCTGCGCGGCGGACGGCGCTTCACGCGCGGAGCAGATCGCGCAGCGCTTCCTCGATCTCCGGATGGCGGAAGTCGAAGCCGATCGCCTCGAGCGCG
>JAFGKN010000682.1 GCA_016928605.1 Planctomycetota bacterium
CACCGTCACAGCCACCGCCACCACCACCACCGTCACAGCCACCGCCACCGGTACCGCGCAGCGCAGCCGCTGCCGCGGGACGCAGCCGCAGCCGCTGCTGCGGCCTCCCCCTTGCGGCCTCCCGGGGAGTGCGGTAAAGAGGTGGCCATCGCCAGACGCCGGCGGCGGCGAGGCAAGACTGCAGGCGCTGCGCCGAATGATCCTTCTGATCGACAACTACGACAGCTTCGTCTACAACCTCTCGCGCTACTTCCAGGAACTGGGGTGCTCCACGCGCGTCGTCCGCAACGATGCGCTCAGCGCGCCCGACATCCGCGCGCTATCGCCGGACGCGATCATCCTCTCGCCAGGACCCTGCGATCCCTCCCGCGCCGGCGTGAGCCTCGAGGTCGTCCGCCGCCTGGACCGCAGCTTTCCGATCCTCGGCATCTGTCTCGGGCACCAGGCGATCGCGGCGGCGTACGGAGGGCGCATCGCGCGGGCCAGGCCTGTCCACGGCCGGACGTCACCAATCCACCACGACGGCAGGGGCATCTTCCGCGGTCTTCCGAGCCCGCTGCGCGCGGCGAGGTATCATTCTCTCCAGGTGGATCCCGCCGGGCTGCCCGCCGAGCTGGAGGTCTCCGCCTCCGCGGAGGACTGCCGCGTCATGGCCCTGCGCCACCGGACGCGCCCGGTGGTCGGCATCCAGTTTCATCCCGAAAGCGTGCTCACCGAGCACGGGCACCGGCTCCTGGCCGGTTTTCTCGACCTCTTCTCCATCCCGAGACGCTCCGCCGAGCGCGGAGCCCTCGAGCTCGCGAAAGGCCCAGCGACATGCTCTCACCCGGCGATCTGAAACGAGGCCTGATCATCGAGATCGACTCGGCTCCCTGCATCGTCGAGAACGTCACGATGCAGACCCCTTCCTCGCGCAGCGCCAACACGATCTGGAAGGTCCGCGCCCGGAACCTGAAGACCCGGCAGAAGGTCGACAAGGCGTTTCGCAGCGGGGACACCATCGCGGAGCCCAACTTCCAGAAGCGGCCCGTTCAGTTCCTCTACAGCGACCAGAGCGGCTACCACTTCATGGACCTCGAGGACTACAACCAGTTCGCCCTGCAGAGGGGTGACATCGAGGATGAGGCCGATTACCTGATCGACAGCCTGGAGGGGCTCCGCGCCCTCGTGCTCGACGATGAGGTGATCGGCATCGAGCTGCCGCTCACCGTGGAGCTCCGGATCGCCGAGTGCGATCCGGCCGTGCGCGGGAACTCCGCGACCGCCCGGTCCAAGAGCGCCAAGCTCGAGACGGGGCTCGTGGTGCAGGTGCCCGAGCACATCTCCCCGGGCGACGTCATCCGCGTCGAGGTCGCCTCGGGCAAGTTCGTCGGGCGCGTGAGGAAGTGATCCGCCCCGGACCGCAGTCAGCCGCCGGCGATGGCGCGCGTGCTCGGGGGGCCGCAGGCGGATGGGGATCCCGATCCCCTCCGGGCGCTCAGAGCTTCGCGAGAAACTCCTCGCCCTCGACGGGCTGGCGGCCGGCGAAGCCGGCGTGGATCTCGTGCCAGTGTGCGATTCTCGGCTCGCCGAGCTTCCAGCAGAGGTAGACGACGCGATCCCCGCGCCTGGCCGGAAAATCGACCAGCCCGACATCGGGATCCTTCAGGAGACAGCCGATCTCCTCCATCTCCTCGATGTACTGCGATCGCTCGTAGGCGAGGCCCTGCAGCTCGTCCTGGATCTCTTCCGCGGCCGCTCCTTGACCTTTCTCCACCAGCTCCTTCCCCTTCCTGTAGAGGTCCCACATCCGCGCGTTGAGCCGCACGACGTCCTCGACGATGCGAGAGACGAGGGGGAGCGTCCGGTTCGCTGATTCGACGGTGAAGAACTTCACCGGCCGCTGGGTGGCCGCCATGAGAGCACCATTGCGTGAAGCCGCTCGAGCGGAGGGGGCAGGCCGCCACGCTCGCGGGACCTCGCGGCCCCGGAGCGCCGGGTCACAGCGCGCCTGCGCTCCGCCGCTCAGCGGATGCTTCGCACCGCTCGTGAACGAGTGCGCTTCGGTGAGATAACGTACACCCTCCTCGGCCTCTTCGCAACGGGGCCGCGCGCGCGAGCCGGTCCCTCCCGTCCGAGCCCGTGATCCAGCGCCGCTCGGGAGCCGGCGACCGGGCGGACGGCCCCGAGCGAGGAGGCGTCCTCGACGGGAAAGTCGCGGGCCAGGGTGCTTGCTCTTCGCCTGCCGCCCCGCTATGATCAGGCCACCTGAACACCGCTCCGGAAGCCGGGGGGCTCGAAGTGAAGAGAGAGAGAATGAGGAATCCCCTTCGCCGGCTGGGGACATCCGTGCGCAGGCTTCTCGGCCGCCCCTCGGCGGCGAGCGCCGCGGATGGGCCCCGGTCCCAAGCACCGGCGGAAGGCGCTGCCCGCCCCGCCGACGTCCCCGCGCTCGCTGTGGACATCGTCCGGCGCGAGTTCGCCGCTCTCGCCGGCAAGCTGCAGAAGGAAGTGGGCCGGCGGCACGAGAGGCTGCAGATCGCGCTCGCCGAGTTCCGCGAGTTCGCGGCGCTCGTGGAGACGACCGTCAAGACCCAGCTCAAGGGGATGGCCGGCGAGATCACGCAGCTCCGCCGCGATGTCAAGGCCCACCTCGAGCGGGCGGAAAGGCGGGCCGAGCCCCTCGAGACGAGCCTCGCCTCCATCCACCAGCGCACCGCCGAGCTGCAGCTCGGCATCGAGAAGCTGGCCGAGGCCTTCGACCACCAGCTCAGCCGGACCGAGAGCGGTCTTCAGGCGCTCCG
>JAFGKN010000683.1 GCA_016928605.1 Planctomycetota bacterium
CGAGTTCGGAGACGGAGTCCGAGACGGAGTCCGAGACGGAGTCCGAGACGGAGTCCGAGACAGAGGCCGAGACAGAGGCCGAGACAGAGACCGAGACAGAGTCCGAGACGGAGTCCGAGACAGAGGCCGAGACAGAGCCGGAGGCGGAGGCGGAGGCGGACGGGGTCGCCGCTGCGGATGCGGCCGCGGCCGGCGGCCACAGGGAGATTCGCCACCCATCCTATCCTCCAACAAGGAAGGACTCACCACTGAGACACCGAGGACACGGAGGGGAGGAGACTCTTCTCCGTGCCTCCGCGCCTCCGTGGTGAGTTCTTCTTGCGAGGCCGAGACACGGGTTGCCGCTGCGGCTGTGGCTGCGGGTGCGGCTGCGGCCTTGCTCTCCTCGCGAGGCCCCTGCCGCGGGGCGCATTGACAGGCTTCCCGGTGCTGCCGTAGCATTCGAGGCAATGAAGAAGGTCGCTGCATGAGCCGAGCCCTCCTCTTCGCCATCGCCATCACCCTCTCCCTCGGCATCCTCGCGGGGGGCGCCGCCTACTGGCTGCTCGTCGACGACTCCGCAGCGCGCGAGGATCCTGCGGCTGCCGCAGATCCAGACGCTGCGGAGAGTGGACGCGCTGCGGCTCGAGGCGCGAGCGACGGCGATGGCGAAGGCGGCGGCGATCCGGCGAGGGATGGCGATCCGGACGAGGCCTCTCTCCCCGCGCTGCGGATCCGCGTCCTCGACGCGCGGGGCGATCCCGTCCCCGGTGCGTCGATCCGCTACACGCTGCGCTCCGGGGGGCGCGGCCGGTCCGGCCACCTTCCCACCACCGACGCTGAAGGATGCACGCGGATGCGCGCGCCCCCGCCGTCCGGCCTCCTCGCCCTGGAGGTGGTGCCGAGCGAGCGGGGGACCGCGCGGCGGGAGGTCGATCTCGAGGCTGGAGTCGACGAGATCCGGCTCGTGCTCGCTCCGGTCCGGCGGCTGGAGGGCAGGGTGTCGCTCGCGGGCGGCTCGCCCGCGTCCGGCGCGCAGGTCGCCGCTGCGAAGGACGGCGATGGCGTCCAGCGCGTGGTCACGGCGGACGCGGACGGCCGCTTCGCGCTGCTCGCGCTCGAGGAAGGGCGCTGGTCGATCGAGGCGGTGTCCGCGGGCCACCGCCTGGCAGGCAACCGTGATGTCGTGATCCATCGAGCTGCCCTCGACGAGCCGCTCGAGATCGTCCTCCTCGAGGAGAGCACCATCGCCGGCCGCGTTCTCGACGGAGCGGGAAAACCGCTGGCGGGAGCTCGCGTCGCGCTCGAGGGCCCGAGAGATCGGCGCGAGGCGCTCACATCGGACGCGGGAGAGTTCGTCCTCGCCGCGCGCCCGGGCGTCTCGTACCGGCTCGGCGCGCAGGCCGCCGGGTTCGCCGCCGCGCCGCAGCGCGATGGCGTCGTCGGGGGCACGCGCCACGACATCATCCTCGCGCGAGGAGGCGAGATCCGCGGGCGGATCGAGATGGCCGGCGAGCCCCGCCCCGGAGCCGGCGCCGAGATCGAGCTGCGCCGGCTGGGCGCGGGGCCGGTCGCGGTCGAGGGGACCGTCGCACCGGACGGCTCGTTCACGCTGCGCTCGGTGGCGCCGGGCAGCTACGAGCTGCGCGCTTTCGGCCGCGCGTTCACCTTCGCTTCCGCGGGCCCGATCGAGGTCGAGGGGACAGGCGATGCGCCGCTCGCGCTCCTCCGCGTCGCGGCGTCTCCCGACCTGGTCGTGGACGTCGTGTCGGAGCAGGGTCATCCCCTCGGCGGGGCCGCCGTCTCCTGCCGGTACCAGGGAGAGGCGGCCTTCACCGCCCGCCGCATCGCCGATGCGGGCGGCCAGGCGCGGTTTCCGCGGCTGCCCGCGGGGAGCTATGTCCTCGAGGCCCGCGCCGAGCAGCACGAGAGCCGGGCGACGCGCATCGAGTGGCCGGCCGCGGTGAGCGGCCCCCTGAAGATGACTCTCCGGATGCGCTGACCGCTCAGGCTCCGAGATGCAGCGATGGAGATGGAGTGGGGCGGGGCTCGTCCGACGACGACTCTCCGGATGCGCTGACCGCGGAGCTGCTCAGCGCTGCGCGATGCGCCGGCGGTTTCCCTCTCGCGCCGCCCGGCCAGCCCGGCTATCATGGATCTCCTCGCCTTCCGGCTCCGCGGCTCCCCGGCGGCCCGGGAGCCTGTCATGAACGAGAAGCGAAGCTCGCGGCGCGCACCCTCGCGCGCCCCCTCGGCATCCAAGCTGCTCTCGGACTGCGCCGCGTGCGCGGCGAGAGCGGTCCTCGGCGTCGTCTGCGGCCTCGAGCCCACATCCCCAGCCGCCGCTTCCGTGCCGCGGCGCAGGCTGCGCAACTTCCTGCGCGGCAGCGAGAGCCCGTCGCCCTCCGGCGGCGAGGAGATCGAGGGCGCGGTCCGCGGCGCATTCGGCATCTTCTGGGCCGCGAGCGCGGCCTGGGTCGACGAGATAGTCGACCGGCTGGTCGAGGAGGGCCATCTCGAGGTTTCACCCGATGCGGGGACAAGGGTCTCCATCACGGCGATGGGACGCGAAGTGCTGGCGCGCGGGGGCGAGGTCTCGCCGAGGATCCTCCCCCGGCGCCCGCAGCTCGGCTCCCACCCGCAGGTGGAAGAGCGCCTCCGCGAGATCAGGAGGCGGATCGCGCGCGAGAGCGAGCGCCCAGCGTTCGGGATCTTCAGCAACAGCACGCTGGCCCACATCGCGGAGATGGAGCCGCGCACGCTCGCGCAGCTCGCGGAGATCCCGGGGCTGGGAGAGGCGAAGATCCGGAAGTACGGCAGGAGGATCCTCGCGGCCGTGCGGTCCTCCTGAAGACGGGCGAGGCTCTTGCCGCGACCTCCCATCGCGAGCCGCTCGCGGGAGTTCCGCAGCCGGCGGGGAATCGCCTATGCCTTCGCCACCACCGCTTGCGCCTGAGCCATCCGTCGGGCCTGGATCGCAGCGAGCCGCGGGCGCGACGGCTGGCTGCGATCCTCCCCACGGTAGTGCCGCTCTTGCGGAGGACGCTGCAGCCGGCGACGGCGAGAGACCGGCGCGCCCGGCTCGGCGCCGCTGAACGCTTCAGAAA
>JAFGKN010000684.1 GCA_016928605.1 Planctomycetota bacterium
AGCCGATTGCCTGGCGGCACACGCAGATCGTCGAGTTTCCCGGCCCGATTCAGCATCGCCAGCTTGCGCATGGCTACGGACTCGATCCTGATGAACCGCTTGACACGCTTGCCGCCGAACAGATCCTGCGTATCGGCGCACTTGAACTATGGGGCTCACGAAAACTGACCCACCCCTGCTCAGCTGAATGGCGCCATCGGCTCACAGCAACGGCCGATGGTGTTCTTCTTTCCAGGTAGCCGAGAGGTATCCGCTTCCAGGGAGCAGGACTGGGTCGTGTGCGCTGACCGGGAGGAGAGCCGGTTGAAGCGGCTTACCTTCGCGGGTGGATGAGGACGTCGTTCCAGTCCTTCAGTTCCGGACGGAGGCGGTGGACGCGGGGGTAGGCGGCGATCATGGCGCGAGCCATGGCGTCGCCGGTGGGGTCGGCGTCGAAGCCGCAGTAGACAGGCTTGTCGCTCTGGAGGAGCGAGGGGAGCCAGAGTGGATCGGGGCGGGCTCCGGCGGTAGATACGCAGAGGGTGCGAGGGTGGAGGGCCAGGCAGCTCACGGCGTCGATGGCCGACTCGCACAGGATGATGGCGTCCGTCTGCGGCGCTGCGAGCGAGAAGTACCCCTCGTCCTTCCGTGACCCGGGCGCCATGCCGCGCCAAGGGGTAGAGGTCGTGCCGCGGATCTCCGCTCCGACGGGTGCGCCTTCCTTTGCAAGGAGCAGGAAGACGGCGTTGGCCCGCGTGTCGGCGTAGAGTGTCCCGTATGCGATGAGGGTCTCGATCAGGTCGGCGGGCAGGCGGCGCTCGTGGACCAGGTACTTCCTGAGCGCCGAGAGCTTCCTGGCGTCGCGCTGAGGCAGGGTGAGTGGGGATCGCGGTGCCGGAGAAGGCTCGGAGAGATCGGAGGGAGGGAAGTTCCGCGAGAGCCACTCGATGGCTCCCTGGAAGTCGAGGTTTCCGAGGTGCATGGCGAGGTCGATGGCCCCGCCGCCCCCGACGGCCCGGTTCCAGTTCTTGAATTTGGCGCCGGTGACGGAGATCACCCCGCACGGGGTGCGCCACTTCGCTTTGTCGGCCCGATCGCGGGTCGCACCCCAGAGGAGGAGCACTTCTTCCAGGGGCACCGACCGCAACCGCTCGGCCCTCTCCCGGAGGCTCATCCCTCCTCCGACCTCTCGGCGAGGTTCTTCCTGAGGCTCCGGCAGCCTTTCATGTTGAAGACATGGCTCGTCTCCGTCAGCCGGTCGATCAACGCCGCCGCCAGGTGGTCGTTTCTAAGAAACGAGCGCCATTCGCTGAATCCGAGGTTCGAAGTGATGAGCGTGGAGCGCTTCTTGTGCCGGCGGTGCATGAGGGTGAAGAAGAGGCCCACCTGCACAGCTTCGACCTCCACGTAGCCTACTTCGTCAATGAGGAGACATTCGTAGGCGAGGTAACGCTTGATCACCTTCTCCTCGGAGTGGTCCGCCACGGAGGAGTAGAGCTCGGCGACGAGTTCGGGGAACAGGACGTAGCGGCCATTGTGGCCCCGCTGGATCGCCTGGATGAGGAAGCTTGTGGCAAGCCCGGTCTTCCCGCAGCCCGTCGGCCCGATCCAGATCAGGTTCTCGCTCTTCTGGACGTACTGGAAGGCGTCGTAGAGCGCGAGGACCTTCTTCTTGTTGAGCTTCGGCTGCTCTCCAAAGGGGAAGGTCTCCATGACCCGCGGCTCCGGGATCCGGGCGCACTTCAGTCTCAGGGCGCGGGCGTTCTCCCTGCGGGCCTTCGCCTCGTCCTGGATGATCTCTCGGAGCATTTGGAGCAGCGACGCGTTCCCCTTTTGGGCTTTGGCGACGTAGTGGTCCCACCGCCCAAGCAGATTCGTGAGCCGGAGGTACTTGAGGGTCGAGATCAGCTCTTCATCCATCGCCTTCCTCCTTGGGCTCGTCGTACCGAGAGAAGTCCGGTTCATCGCTCAGGCACCCTTCCTGGTAGGCCTGCCGCTGGGTAAAGCTCTCGTCGAGTTCCACCACGGGCAGGGTGTCGACGCCCTCCTGGACGTGGAGGAGGGCGATGCGGCGGATCGTCTCGACATCCTCGATCCGGTACTTCAATGCCCGTTCCACCGCCCGGACGAAGAGCGCCGCGCTCATGCGTCGGGAGAGCCGGAAAAGCTCGCGGAGGAAGCGGTGCCGACAGGCGCCCCTCGGCGTCCAGCCGGCATCCAGGTACGCTCCCACCGCGGGTGCCATCGCCCTGAGCCGCTTCTCCTCCTCGAGCGTGGATCGCCTGCGGTTCTGCGGCTCGTGGCGAGGCTTCGGTTGCCCCGGGGGGCTGAAGCAGGCGTTCTTGACGCCATCGGCCGGCAGGGGGTACTCGACCAAGAAGTCGTGCCCACGGTAGATCTTCAGCCGATCCCAGTACTGGAGCACCAGGAGGTCAGCGCGACCCGTCCCCGGCACCCAGTAGAAGTTCGAGCCGAAGCGCGCGTAGCCGTACTGGTCCGTGCCGCGCTCGTGGACGAGGTACGGCGCTGGGAGGTTCCGGGGCACTTCCTTCAGGTACCTCCGCTCGTGCTCGAAGGCCACGGCAGGGATGATCCTGCCCTTTGCCAGCGGCCGGTGGTCCATTCGCTCGGTCGCCCACTGGAGCGCCTGGGCGTTGAGGTCCTCCAGATCCCGGAAGGTTCGGCCGGGAAAGAAGTTCGTCTCGAGGGTCCAGAAACTCCGCTCCTCACCGGCTTTTCGGTTGCAGTGCCCTTTCTCGTGGCAGAGGAAGACGAAGCCGTACTGCTTCGCAAAGGCCGCCATCTCCGGCACGATGACGGCGTCCGCGCCCGTGCCCCGAAGGCGCGCGAGGTTCGTGTTGTCGATGACGCAAATCGCCGCCGAGTAGCCCCAGAAGGTGAGCGTCTCGTGGACGAAGCACTTCATCACGAAGCGGTTGAAGATCCGATAGAAGCGCACGTAGCGACGCTTCGAGTACCGCAGGTACATGGAGCTCGCCACGAGGCGGGTGGGGATGCCGCCGAGCTTCACCCTGTAAACCGTGGTGTCGTGCTGCATCTCGGCGCCTGGCTCATCGGGCACGCGGTCGCAGCGCGCCTCCCGCTCCCTCCCGATCCCGAGCTCACGCAGGCGCCGAGTGAGCGTCGAGTAGGGCACCTGGATGTTCTTCTCCTCCGCGAGCTTCTCGTGGATCCGCTGCTTCCAGCCCTCACAATCCTTGTAGAGCTCTCTGAGGAGCTCGGGGTCGATCTGGATCTTCTCCTTGTGATTTCTCGCTGGGATCTCTCCGCCCTGGCGGATGATGCGCCGGACGGCGTTTCGGCTCACGCTCAGGCGCCGAGAGATCTCTCGTGCGCTCATCCCTTCCCGAGCAAGGATGTGGATGGCTTCACGCTTTTGCGGTTCGATCATGAAGGCTTCTCATCGTCTGGGCGAAGGCGCCCAAGCGGCTCAAGATCCCCGAGAGGAGGAGATTCGCCTGCGCGCAGAACGCCCGGGTCTGGATCCTGGGGTCCTGACTCTTCGCCGTTGTCTTCCGCATGTACTTCCCGACGATCTCGAGGTCGCCCAGCAGTACCCGCTCAAAGGCGTTCGTGCCGTCGGGTGCATCGGGGACCCGCTTCACGCGCTCAAGCACCAGGGCGAGGTTTCCGGCCTCGCCCTCCCTGCGAAACCACTCCGGACCCCGAAAGTACCCGTGGGCCAGTTGCTCGATCTCGCGGACGCTGAGCTTCTTGCCCGCGACGGCCCCGGTGAAGGCCTCGACCTCCTGGCGCTCCGTGCCGTTCATGCGTATGAACGGCCTCAGGGTGTACATGTACGAGTACACCGGGAAGGCGCCGCTGAAGATCTTCTCGCGGATCCTCTCGCCCATCTCGGCGAGCAGCCCCAGGCGCATGCTCACCCATGCCTTGCTCCGAGAGAGCGTCTCGGCGATGGCCGCAACGCTCAGGCGGTGAAGGCTCCGCAGATCCTCGATGAAGCGTGCTTCCTCGAGGATGCTCAGGCTCCGGTGATTGGAGGCACGAAGCACGGCGATGATCCCCGCGGCCGTGTCGTCGCCGAGGGAGGCGTAGGGCACGGTCCAGAGCGAGAGCTTCCGCGCGCAGCGATACCGCTTGAAGCCATTGAGGAGGATCCGCCTCCCCTCGACGTCCACGCCCTCCAGCGCCTCCTCGATCCCGCGCTCGGTGATCGAGGCGAGGAGCCGCGCCTCCTGCGCTGGATTGCGCATCCGGTAGCCCTCGTAGCGTAGATCGAAAGTCGAAAGATCCGCCTCTTCGACCATTCCCAGCTCCCTTACGGAGGTTTGTCGCAATGCTCCTTGAGCCAGCGCAGAACGTAGTCGCTGCGCTTCTCCCGCGCCAAGCTGTGTTGTCTCCGAGTGCGGTCGAGCATCTCGACGATCTCCGCTCGGGACACCTTCCGCCCCTCGATCAGGCTGACCACGACCCGGATGTAGGCCACGATGCTCGGGGCGAACTCCACCGGCCCGGGCTCGGACCGCCCGGCGACGGCGCTCGGGGCCGCCCCTCCAGGGGAAAGATCGACGCGCTCCGCATTGCAGTACGAGCCCGGGCCGGAGGGGCCGGCGCTCACTTCCGTGCACGGGCGATCCCCCGGCTCCGAGGGCTCACAACCGGCACGCCGTCGCTCTCGCTCGCGCCGGTACCTCTTCGCCTTCCCCACCGGCGAGCCGTTGTAGCGGACGCTGCGCTCGGTCGAGCGCCGGCGGCGGTGAGCCGCCGCGCAGCCGAAGGGGCAGCCGAGGTCCTCACGCCCTGCGTTGCGAGGGTCCGCGATGAAGAAGATCCAGCAGTGCCTGCACCTGGCGACATACCGCCTCAGGTTGGGCTGATTCCTCAGGATGGCGCGCAGGACGACGTAGTAGACCGCGACGAGTCCGCGCACCTCACCCTCGCGGTGCCAGTCCCGGTGGTACCGCTTCGGCTCTGGGAAGCGCCGCTGGATCTCTACGAGAAAAACCCGAGGCTTTCGCTTATGATACTGATCCTGTTTTTCATATTGCTCTCGTCGTACCAACCGGCGACGACCTCGTCGAGGGGTAAGACGAGAGCTCTTTTTATCGGAACGACGCCGCGCGTAGCCTCCGCTCCACCAATCGGTGGACGCACTCCCTCCTGGGAGGCCTCGGTGGGCCGGGAAGCACCCGGAACGACCTGGCGGGTAACGGGGCCGATAGGGCGGATCTCTTCATAAGGGCGAATCCCGGAACCTCTGGACCGCCGGGTACGCTCGAGACCAGGATGGCCCCGCCGACGACCCGGTAGCTGCGGCTTACCGGAACCACGGACTCCGAGCACCGGCTCCCGGCCCAGGGACCAGCACCGCCGCCCTGCTCCCCCCACGAGCATGCCCCCGAGCCGCCTCGCTCCACCGTCGCCCTCGGTGTCGCGGCGCCGGCCGCCTGGCCCGCTCACCACCGCGCAACGACAACGGCCGGCTCCTTGGAAAGGCAAAAGAGCCGATCAGAACCCGGCGAGAACCGCCGGCTCAGGTGGGTCCCTTTCGTGAGCAGAGGGTGGGTCCCTCCCCCTGAGCGGCATAGCGGGGACCGGCGTCGACAACTACCTGCACGAGGCGGCGCTCGCCGATAGCCCGCCGTCGGGCGCGGTCTACGATCC
Source organism: Planctomycetota bacterium (assembly GCA_016928605.1). GTDB lineage: Bacteria > Planctomycetota > UBA8108 > UBA8108 > UBA8108 > JAFGKN01. The sequence continues at coordinate 5,626 of JAFGKN010000684.1, forward strand.
CGAGGGCGATGGCACTCGGCTCCAGAGCCTGGGCGTGCACGAGCACTGGAACAACGCCACGGACAAGCAGTACACGCGGGACCTGGGCATCGGCGAAGGGATCGAGCTGATCCGCGCGCACGAGCTCATGCCGGTTTCGTCCTTCACCGTCGATGTGGGGAGCGGCGAGGCACCGGCGACGGTATGCGTGGACGGCACCGCCTCGTCCTCACCCACGGGGTCGGTCGTCGGCTGGTCCTGGTCTTTCGGCGACGGAGCTGAAGCGACGGGCGCCACCCCCCCGTGCCACGTCTACGGGGAGGCCGGCCTCTACCCGGTCTCCCTCACCGTCACGAACGATGCGGGCTTTTCCCAGACCGCAGTCCGCTCTGTGACAGTGACGTGTCCGCCGGGGGACATCGCGCCACGGATCGCCGTGGACATCGGATCCCCCGCCTTCTCAGGCTCCTCCTGGGCCGACGGCGATTGCCTCTCCCTCTGCGCCGGCGGGTCGATCCTCGCCGGCACTTCCGACGAGCTTCACTTCGCTCACGAGGCGGTCTCCGGAGGCTTTGCCCGGACGATGCGGATCGAGGCGATGGAGGGGAATCCTGCGTCCCAGACGGGCCTCATGGTTCGATCCGGCCTCGAACCGGGGGCGATGATAGCCGCGGTCGGCGTGGAGCGCGGCCCGACGTCCTCGAATCTCTTCTTCGACCTCAGGACGACGAGCGGCGGAGCGATTACATCGAGAAA
>JAFGKN010000685.1 GCA_016928605.1 Planctomycetota bacterium
CATTACCGCAGCGAACGTCAGGGTAGCGCGAGCGCGAGCGAGGATCCCTTCGGGGGGCATGGCGGCTGCCGGACGACTTTGCCAGGGTCCTGCTTGCCGCCCGTACGCGGTTGACTCGCCGCTCGCTCTGGTCGAGAATCCCCGTCGATCTGCACCCCGAGCTGACGGAGACCATCCATGGAGACGAAGGTCGTTTTGTGTGACCTGCGGGAGGATGTGGTCGACGCCTGGAAGGACCAGTTCGACGAGTGCCCCGAGGTGGACATCCGCCAGGGGGATGTCTTCGAGGCGGGGACCGACGCCCTCGTGCTTCCCGGAAACGGTTTCGGCTTCCTCGACCGAGGCCTCGAGCTCGCCGTCTGCGAGAGATTCGGCTGGGAGGTCCAGGATGCGCTCCGCGCCGCGGTCCATGATCTCTTCGCGGGCGAGCTCCTCGTGGGTCAGGCCCACGTCGCCGACCTGCCGCCGTCCACCTCCTTCCGCAAGCTGATCTACACCTGCATCTGGCGCACGCCGCAGTCCATCGAGGGGACGGTGAACGCCTTTCTCGCCGCTCGCGGCGCGCTCGCCGCGCTCCGGAGCTCCGCCGGCGCCTCGATCTCGAGCGTCGTCATCCCCGGGATGGGCACGGGCTCCGGCGGCCTGCACCCGCTCATCAGCGCCCGCCAGGTCCGCTACGCCTACGAGATGTACTCCGGGCGCCGGAAGCTCGGCGACAAGAACCTGAGCCAGCTCGCGCGCCGCGAGCGGAAGCTCGCCTCACTGCCCCGCTCCGCCCGCGAGACCGAGGAAGGCTGACGCGCGACGATGCCGGCGGAGGGGGCTCCTCGCGGCCTGCCGAGCGGCGTTCACTCCGGGCGAGGCGGAGGAGAAGGCGCAGGCGGCGGTTCCTCGCCCCTTCCACCCGGTGCCTTCTCATCCGGAGGCGGGGGCTTGCCGCGCCGGTGGCGACTGGGCCCCGGCTTGCGCTGCTCGAGCAGCTGGCGGTAGAGCGCGAGCTGCTCGGGGGAGAGGATCCGCTCCATGCGGGCGCAGAGCCGCTCCTGCGCCTCCTCCATGGACTTCCCGAGCGCCTCGAAGTCCTCGCGGCGGGCGTCGGGCTTCCAGTGACGCCTGAAGATGTCCCGCTTCTCGAGGCCGAAGTCGAAGATCGCCTGGTAGGCTTCCGGCTGCTGGTCGAAGCCGAGGTGGATCTCCCTCCGGAGCAGGGTGAGCTCCCGGATCGTCTCATCCTCGATGCGGTCCTCGGTGTACCTCTCGAGAGCCATGGCGAACCGCGCCCTCTGCTCGTCCGTCAGGATGCGGAAGATGCGCTGCTGGGCCTCGCGCGCGAGCACCTCGAGCTTCTCCCTCAGCTCGCGGTCGCCCCGGTAGTGCTCCGCCAGCACGGCGTCGAGGTCCCGCCTCTGCTCGGGGGTCACCTCGAGCTCCTCCCACATGTCGCGGCTGCGGAGCAGCCAGTAGCTGGAGTACTCCGGCAGGAGAAGGCTCGGCTCGGTCGGCCTCGTCCCCCTGCGCCCCAGCCAGAAGCCCGCAGCGAACCCGGCGGAGAGAGCCGCGGCCAGCACCAGGCATCCGCTCAGCAGGATCCAGAATCTCAGTCGCGCTGCGGGCATCGTCTTCCTTCAGTACTCCCCCATGACGAGCGTCGTCGCCCTGCCGTCGAGGTTCCTCAGCAGGAGCACGAACGCGCTGTCATCATCCGGAGCTTCCTGAGCGGAGGGGGTCGCCCCGGCGCGGCCGATCTCGTCCTGCGACGCGCCGGCGCCGGCGACGGCGCCGAAGGTCCCCAGCAGAGCGGACGCGACCACGACGGCCGCTGCTGCGGCTGCTGTTCGCTGCAGGAGCCGGATCAGACGCCTCTCCTCGAGGCGGGCTCCCGCGATCCGCGACCGGATCTCCTCGAGATCGGGAGAGGGCGCAGGACATCCGCGGCCCCCGCGCAGAGCGGCCGTCAGATGGCGGAAATCGGCGGCCTCCTCCCGGCAGGCGCGGCACGCGCGCACGTGCTCCTCGACGCGCGCGGCGGCGGCCGCGTCGAGCTCTCCGTCGATCCAGGCCTTGAGCGAGGTGCGATGTCTGCGGCAATTCATGGCTATTCCTCGAGTCCGAGCTGTGCCAGCCGGCCGCCCCAGATCTCGCGCAGCGCGACGAAGGCGCGGTAGAGACGCTGCTCCACGACGCCCTGGGTGCAGCCGAGGACCTCGGCGATTTCTCGGTACGTCAATCCCTCTTGCTCCTTGAGGAGCACCGCCGTTCGGAGGTTGTCCGGCAGCGGCCGGAGGATCTTTTCCATCAGGTCGCGCCCCTCCAGCTTCGCTCGGCTCTCGTCTTCGCGCGCGGGCGCCATGACCCCGGTGAGGATCCCCTTGTCGATCGAGATCGCCTCGCGCCGTGCCTCCCTCGCCCGCCTCTTCAGGGCGTGGTGCACCGCGACCCGGTAGATCCAGGTGGAGAGCCGGGAGCGAAAGCGGAAACCGGAGAGTTTCAGGTAGATATTCACGAAGATCTCCTGGCAGACATCCTCGGCGTGTTGCCAGTCGCCCAGGATCCCGTGCACCAGCCGGAACACGCGCGGCTGATAACGCCGCACCAGTCTCTCGAACGCGAGCTCGTCGCCGGCGAGGACTTCCGCCACGAGCTCGCGATCCGGATCCGGTCTTCTCTTCTCGTCGTCCAACGCGTCCGAGTCCCTGGAGCGGATGGTTGCGGATCGAGGCTTCCTCTCCCGGCGGCCGGGCCGGCTCCCGAGCGGGCGCGCAGAGGCGCGCCGAGGGCTGCCGCGATCCTTCGTATAGTATCCCTGGCGGACACGCCGCCGACACCATCCCTCAGAGCTCGAGCCTCCTCTCGTTTCACTTCGGCAGCCGGTAGTCAAAACGGTTCTTGCCCTTCCTGATGGACACTCTGGCGGAGCCGGCGCTTTCCCCCACGCTCACGCTGAGAGTGTACCTCCCCTCGATGAATCCCGAAAGCGCATAACGGCCCTCGGCGTCCGTCATCGTCCGCTTGGTGAGGCCATCGCTCGCCCGGAAGGTCAGCACGGCGCCGCCGATCGGCGAGCGATCCGCGGTCTGGACGGTGCCCTCGAGCGTCTCCCCCGCGTCGAGGAGGAGCAGCTGCTCGCGCATCGTCCCGTCCTGGCGGACGTCGACCACGGCGCTGGAGGGCAGATAGGCGTCGTGGCGGACCACCACCATGTACCGGCCCGGCGCGACATCCTGGATGTAGAAGAAACCATCGGCATCCGTGGAGATGGCCGGCGCGGACGACTGCACGCTCCCGAGTACCTTGGATGCCTCGCCCACCTGCTGTGCGCTGGCCGGCCCGTCGCTCGACTCCCGGCGGGCGCGGAACTCGGCCTCGCGGCGCTGGCGGCGCTCCTCCGGGCTCAGATCCCGGTCCGACGGCTCCTCGGCGCGGACGGTGCTCTGCACCACGAGAAAAAGGTCGGCCCCGCTGACGGGCTGCTGGTTCTTCCTGTCCTTCACGAATCCCGTGATGGCGAGCCCCTCCAGGAGACGGGCCTGGATCCCCTCGACGGCCTCGCCCTCGCTGAGCGAGACATCGACGCGAGTGCCCGTCAGCCCGCGCGCGAGGAACTCGAGCGAGTAGCTTCCGGACGGGAGGTTGTCGAGCCGGAAGGCGCCCTGCGCGTCGCCGAATCTCTGGGCCCGGAAGCGCTCCTGGCCCCGGCCGGGCCCGCCCCGGTCGCCGCCCGGCCCCCCTCGAGGATCGAAGCCCCCGCCGGGGAGCGCTCCGCCGTCGGACCTCGAGATCCTGACCTCGAACTCCGTCACCGGCTGGCCGGACGGCGTGGCGATCGCCCACCCGGAGATGCTGCCGAGCCTCTCGAGAACGAACCGGGTCTCGCTGTTGACCGCGACTGCGGGCTCGGTCCGCGATGCATAGCCGCGCGCCTCCGCGGAGACATCGTACGGCCCCGGGCCGAGACCGCCGATCACGAAGGATCCATCGGGCGAGCTGACACCCCAGGACTCGTGAGGCCGCTGCTGCGGCGGCCCTGCGGCGCCGGTCGCGCCAGCGGCGCGAGTCTCCTCCGCGCTCTGCCGGGCCCGGAGCCGTGCGCCGCCGATCGGCTGCCCGGTGGTGTCGACGACGCGACCGGTGATGATGTTCTCGGCGAGCAACTCCATTACGTGGTCGGCGCTGCTGTCCTCCTCGAGCTTCACGGCCGCCGCATAGGGCTGGCAGCTGCGCACCTCGGAAGAGAGCGTGTAGTCTCCGCCGTCGACTCCGGAGAAGACGGCGCGTCCCTCCGCGTCGGTGATGCGCGAGAGGGAGTTGCCGAACCTTCCGGGGGGACCTCCTCGCCCGCGGCCTCCTGGACCCCCTCGCGGGTCCTGGCCCTGCGCTTCCGCGGCGCCTTCCGCAGCCGGCTCGGCGATCCTCGTCAGCCGCAGCCGGCTCGACGGCAGCGGCTGGCCCTCGGGGTTGAGCACCAGGACCGTGAGGCGCGCGCCGGAGGCGAGCTCGACGCGGAGATCCTCGATCTTCTCGCCGGGCGAGATCTGGAAGGTCTCGGAGCGGTACTCCTTGAAATCCCTGTGCTCGGCGCGCAACTGCACCGCGACGGCCGGATTGACCTCCTCGAGCAGGAACCTTCCCTGTGCATCGCTCCGCGCCGAGACGGCTCGGGCGCGACGCCGCATCTCTTCCTGGAAGCCGCCGCGCCCGCGCTGGAACCGCTCGTCCCGCCGATCCCCCTGCGCTTCGGCGCCAGGCGGAGGCTCTCGGACCTCCTCGATGCGGAGGGTGGCGAGGGGCACCGGCGCTCCCGCGGTGTCGACCACCACGCCGGCGACGGTCGCCGACGGATCGAGGAGCACGTCGAGCTTCTGGACCTCCGGCTCCGGCTCGACGCCGACCTCATCGACGATCGCGAGGCTGTAGCCGGGCGCGTCGGCGGTGAGTGTCCAGGCGTCGCCCGGCGCCAGCCCGCCGATCCGGAAGCGGCCCTCGGCGTCGACCGCCACGGGGCGCCCCTGCTCGCGGCGATTGAGGCTCAGTCGCGCTTCGGGAACGGGGCTCTTGTCGACTGACGACAGCACCCGACCCTCGATCACGATTCCGGAGTCGACCACGATCTCCAGGTCGTCGACGCTCTTCTCCCGCAGGTCGATCTCCTCGACGCGCCGCGTGATGAAGTCGTCGGCCTCGACGCTCACCGCATAGACCTCGGCGACGAGGGTGTCGATGCGGAACCGGCCATCGCGATCCGTCTCCGCCGCTTCCTGCCCCCGCCACACGGGGACCGGCTCTCGCTGGCGCTGCTCCTCGCGGCGCGCGATCTCGGTCTGGATCCGCTCGAGCTCCTCGAGTCTGCCCTCCTGCTGGAGACGTTCCAGCATCGCGTCGAAGCCACCGCCGTCCCCCGGGCCGCCGCCGCGCCCGCGGCCCCCGAAGCCGCCTCCGGGACCTCCACCGTCCACGCCCACGGTGACGAAGGCGCCGCTCACGGGGTTCTTGCCGGCATCGACCACCCGGCCGGCGAGCACGCGGCCTTGCGAGAGCTTCAGCTCGATCTCGCTCTTCTGCGCCTCCTCGCTCAGCTCGACGGACTCCTGGCCGGGGACGTAAGCCTCGAGGCTCGCGAGCACGGAGTACTGCCCCGGATCGAGGTCGAGGAACTGGAAGGCTCCCTGCGGATCCGTCCGGGTCATCGCTTCGGGAGCGCGCATCACGCGGCCCAGGAGCCCGGAGGCCATGAAGCCTCCGCGGCCACGGCCGCCGCGCCCGCCCATCAGGAATCCGGGGCCGGATCCCCCGCCAGCATCGCCGCCGTCGTAACGGCCGTCGAGGAAGAGAGCCACCTCGGCTCCCGCCAGCGGCGTGCCCTCCTCGTTTTTGACGGAGCCCTCGAGGTTCCTGCCCGGCCCGAGCCGGACGATCACATCCGCCGCGCCTGCCGGGACCCTCCGGATGATGTCGGATGCGAAGCCCGGTGCGTCGCCGCTCACGAGGAAGACCCCGCTGCCCACGCGCAGGCGGAACCGCCCCTGCTCGTCGCTCTGCGTCTCGTCGACGACGTCGCGCGCGCCGCCGAGCATCCCCATCCCCATGCGCATGCCCATCCCCATGCGCCCCATGCCGAAGTCGTCGCTTTCCGCGTCGTCGGCTGCCTGGACGAGCGCTGCGGCGACGGCCTTGCCCTCCGGATCGAGCACCACCCCGGAGATCGCCTCGCCGAAGCCGAGGTGGAAGTCGATGCGGCTTCCGGAGGGAGACCACGTCCAGCGCTCGCTGTGCGGCGCTCTCTCCTCGGCGCTCGCGAGCACCTGGTACGTACCCGGAGAGAAGCGCGAGACCGCGAAGGAGTAGTTGCCGCCCTCGTCCGTCCGGGTCTCGGCGAGCGTGCGAGGAGCCTCGGCGACGCTGCGGCCGAGGGCCCTCTCCCTCAGGAGCCGGGTCCGGTCCGCGATGTCGAAGGTGAGGACGTCGGGAAGGCTGCGAACAACCACCCGGGCTCCGGAGAGAGGAGCGTCCAGCGTGTCGGTGACGCGCCCCTCGAGCTTCGCTCCCGGGGCGGCGCCGTCCGCGGTGCCGTCCGGTGCACCATCGGCCGAGCCGGCGCCAGAGGCCTCCGCGCCGGACGCGAGCGCGGAGGTCGCGCCCTCGGCATCCCCCGGCTGCTCGAGCGCGAAGCCGGCGTCGGGGCCGGTCGCCGGAGCCCGGTGGAAGATGTCCGAGAACAGCAGCCAGAGCGCCGCGGCGAGCAGCGCGGCGGAGGCGGCAGCGGGAATCGCGAAGCGGCGTTTCATCGCGGGATAGCTCTCCTGGGGA
>JAFGKN010000113.1 GCA_016928605.1 Planctomycetota bacterium
ATCAGCCGCCTCTCCCTCCACGTGGAGTGAGAGGCCCTGCGACAATCGTACGCTGATGCATCAGCGGCTGCGGCTCGCGGGAGGGGGAGCGGGAGCAGGAGGGGGTCACCGTTGCAGCTGCCGTTGCGATTACGGATGCCGTTGCGGCTGCCGTTGCGATTACGGATGCCGCTGCGGATCGCGGCTGCGGATCGCGGCTGTGGATCGCCGCTGCGGTTCGCGGCTGCGGGTCGCCGCTCCGGTTGCGGTTGCGGCCAACGTTGCGCCTGCGGCGGCCGGGGCGGCTGCGGCTGGCGGCGAGAGAGACTCTCCACGGCTGCCATCCTCCAGGGGAGGATGGATTCACCACAGAGACGCGGAGCGGAGGGCACTCTTCTCCGTCGCTCCGCGGCTCCGTGGTGATTTCTTCTTGTCTTCTTCTTCCGAAGGCGTGAGACGCCTGGGGCTGCGGATCGCGCCCGCGGATCAGCTCTGGTCGGAGGCCTTGCCCTTCGCCTTGCGCCCTTCGGCAGCCTTGGCGGTCTCTTCCGCCGCATCAGGAGCCTTGGGGGCGGAGTCGCCGTCGGGGGGGACCATCCGGCCGAGGAACTGCGGGAGCTGGATGCCGCCCAGGTTCCGCATGATGTCGAACAGCGGCGGCAGAGAGCCGCCGAGGCTCCGCAGGAAGCCGGCCGTGCTGCCCTGTCCGCCGGCGCCGCCGCCGTCCCAGACGGTGATCTTGTCGAACTTGATGTTCGCGAGCGCCTTCGACGACGTCTCGGCGAGGTGGTCGAGATGCTCCAGGACGAGCATCTGGAACGCGCCCTGGACTCCGCCGCAGCCTTCGACGATCTCCTGGAGCCCCTGCGCCTTCTTGGCCAGGATCTCGTACTCTCCGCGAGCCCTCGCCTCGAGCCGCGCGAACTCGGCCTGCGCCTCGCCCTCGGCCTCGATGCGGATGGCCTGCGCGCGGCCCTCGGCCTCGATACGGCGCCGCTCGGCCTCCGCCTCGGCGTCGACGATCGTGCGCGCCTTCTGCGCCTTGGCCGGCGCCTCCAGCTCGGCCCTCTGGTCCGCCTCGGTGCGCGCGCCGCGCGCCTGAGCCGCCTTGGCCTGCGCCAGGTACTGGCGGGCCTCGACCTCGGCCGCCGCCTCGCGCTTCTTCGCCTCGCCGATCAGGTATGCCTCGGCCTCCTTCACCTGGAGCTGCGCGTTCGAGGCGGCGATCTCAGCCTTCGAGGTGTTCTCGCCGGTGACCGCCTTGGCGTTCGCCTCGGCGATCTGGATGCGCATCGAGCGCTCGGCGTCCTTCACCTGCGACTGCGTCTCGAACCGCGCCTCCTGCTCGGCGACCTCGCGCTCCCTCTGGAGAGTGGCGATGCGGATCGCCTTGTCGCGCTCGGCCTCCCGGGTGCCGATCACCTGGAGCTTCTCCGCGTTGGCGACGGAGATCTCCTTCTCCCTCAGCGCCTCGGCCACGCCGATCGCGCCGTGCTTCTCCTGCTCGGCCACGTCGATCTCGGCCTGCTGCACGGCCTCGGAGGCCGCCTTGCGGCCGATGGCCTCGATGTAGCCGGAGTTGTCGGTGATGTCGGTGATGTTGACGTTGATGAGCACGAGGCCGATCTTGTTGAGCTCCGGCTCGAGCGACGTCTGGATGCTCGCGAGAAACGTGTCGCGGTCCCGGTTGATCTGCTCGATGGGCATGGAGGCGATCACCTGGCGGAGCTGGCCGAAGATGATGTCGCCCGCCTGCTGCGTGATGTCCCGCGTCGTGAGCCCGAGGAGGCGGACAGCCGCGTTCTGCATGATCTGGCCCGCGGTCCCGATCGCCACCGTGAAGACGCTGGGGACGTTGACCCGGATGTTCTCGGACGAGAGTGCGCCCTTGAGCGGGATCTCGATCTGGATCGGATCGAGGGACAGGAAAGCGTAGTTCTGGACCAGGGGGATGACGAAGGCTCCGCCGCCGTGATAGCAGTGGGCCGAGAGGCCCGGCTTGACCTTTCCGTAGACGACCAGGATCCGGTTCGACGGGCAGCGCTTGTACTGCTTGATCAGCGTCAGGACGATGCCGAACACGACCAGGATGGCGGCGATGATGATCGCCACCAGCCAGAAGTCGCCTTTGCCGGACCTCGCCGCCATCTCGAGGAGAAACGGTACCTCACCCATTCGCAGTCTCCTTGTTCTCTTCCACGGGGACCACCGTCACCGTATCTGAACCCACGAGTCCCACCACGCGGATCGGAGTCCCCGTGGCGAGCCCTTCGCCTTGACTGAGGGCGGCCACCTCCACCGTGCGGTCCTGCACGCTGACGGTGACCTTGCCCCGCCCTTCCCCCTTGGGGGGGACTCTCAGATAGACCTTCCCCGTCGCTCCCACCGCGTTCTTCAGGTTGACGTTGCCCTGAGACTGGAGCCTGCGCAGGAGCATCCAGAGGTAGGCCACGAGGTAGAAGGCGACGCACCCCGAGATGCCGGCCAGCACGAGCTGGCCGACGACGCCGAAGTCGTAGGACTCGCCGAGGAGCCCGCCGAGACCGAAGAACGTGAAGAACGCGTTCAATGTCTTGAACGAGATGACGGTGAACGAGCTCGTGGCTGCCTCGCCGCTCGCGCCCTCGCCGGCGTCGACGACGTAGCCGCCGGAGACGTCATCTGAGATCTCATCGGGCAGGTCGGCGGCCCCCACGTCCAGATCGGCATCGCCGCCGCTGTCCAACCCGATCACGAGGAGCAAGATCTGGATGACCAGGATCGTTCCTCCTGCCACCGCGCAGATCAAAAAGACGAGATGCATGGCTGACCTCCATCCGCCAGACCTTGGAGAGCGGGCAGCGATCTCCCGCCGATGAGTAGTCGTGCCCTCCGCGCCGCCGTTTCAGCCGATCGCGCCCGCCCCCTCCCGGGCGCCGTCCGCAGCGCCCAGGGGAGGCAGCAGTCCCGCTGCCGGCCTGCCCTTCGAGGCTTCTGCGGCAGGCTCGAGTTCGGGTCTTCCACGCTGGCAGCGGCCGCCATTCTATACCAGGAAGATATTGCCGGCAATCGAGGGGCCCCCGTTTCCGCGCGCGCGGAGCCCGCTGCGGTCGGCATCGCGGCCCGCCGCGGGCGGAATCTCGTCATCGGCCGGAAGGCTGCAGACAGTCACCATTCGCGGCCCTTTCCGGAGCGCTGTCTCCCTGCCGGCGAGAGCCGACGCTTCCGACCATGGCATTCCGCGTGCTTCTTGCGCGCGATGCCCTCGCGCCGCTATCCTGGTGCGGGATCCGGAGCTCATGGATCCCTGCGGCCGACCGGATCGCGAGCGACCGGTGCCGCGAGCAGAACCCAGAGGATGTCTCGCCGGAGCCTTCCCGCGCTCCGGCGGAGGGAGGATCGAAGATGGGATCGACGACCGAGCAGCGCTTGATCAGCCGCCGCGGACTTCTCCAGGCCGGCCTGCGAGGAGCCTCGGCCCTCCTCCTCGCCCCCGCTGCCTTGCAAGCCGGTGAGGATCGCCCGCGCCCCGCCGGCGAGCCGTGGCGCATGAGGCTCTCGACCTCATCCATCCATTTCATGGGTCTGCCGATCGAGAAGGCCTGCGAGCGGATCGCGGCCCTCGGCTTCGAGGCGATCGACATCTGGTCGGCGCACGATGGCTGCCCCCACCTGGACGATGTCCTCAAGCGGCTCGGGCCCGAGGGGCTGAAGGAAGTTCTCTCTAAGAACCGCCTCAAGCTCTACGCCTTCTCGGTGTACCAGGGCGGCTACGCGCGCTACGCCGAGCTGCTGGGAAAGGCCGGGGGAGGCGTGGCCGTGCAGGGCAGCGCGGCCCCCTGCGAGCCCTCCGAGCTCTCAGCGAGGATGCGCGCCTTCCTGGAGGGCCTGAAGCCTCTCGAGGAGCTCGCCGAGAAGCACGACTCCTACCTCGCGATCGAGAACCACGGGAGCGCGCTCCTCGACTCGCTCGACTCCTTCAAGGCCTTCGTCGACCTCAACCGCTCCAGGCGGATCGGCATCGCGCTCGCGCCCTACCACGTGCAGGCGAGGAAGGAGTCCGTCGAGAAGGCGATCGAGATCAGCGGCCGCCAGCTCCTCTTCTTCTACGCCTGGCAGAAGGAGCCGGGAAAGAACCAGCTCCCCGGCCACGGCCCCGCCGACTTCAAGCCCTGGCTGGCGGCCCTGGCGAAGGCGCGCTACCGCTGGTACGTCAACCCCTTCATGCACGGCCACCCTCCGGCCGAGGAGATGGCCGAGGCGCTTGCGGCCTCGCGGGACTACCTCCGCAAGTCCTGGGAGGAGGTCACCAGCCGCGCGCCTGCGGCAGGGTGAGGATGACCGACCCGCCCTTGAAGATCGTCACCTCCCCCGTCGACTGCGAGAGGGTGACGGTCACGCACTTGACCGCCTTCGTGATGCCGCAGGCGGCTCTGTGGCGGCTGCCGTAGCCGCCGGGCAGGTCCACATCCTCCCCCACCTTCAGGAACGTGCCCGCGGAGTGGACGACGCCGTCGCCGCGGACGACGAACGCGCCGTCGATTCCGGCGAACTCCTTGATCGTCTCGGCGAGCGTCGGATCGAGGATGTTGCGCTCCTCCTCCGGATAGCCGCGGAACGGGTTGATGACCATCTGCTGGGTGAACGGCGCGAGCTTCTCCTGGTCGCCGATGATGACGAACAGCGTGCCGACGGGGATGCCCTCGCGCCCCTCGGCCGCGAGCTCGGTCGCGAGCGAGATGACGCGCTCCAGGACCTCGGGCGAGATCCCCGGAGCGACAGCCCCCGAGGGCGTCACGAACCGTCCGATCTGACGGCCGATCTCGACGATCGTCATCGTGTCGAGGCCGGGCCCGTCGTTTCCCGACAGGAACGCCACGATGTCCCCCCTCTGGATGAGCCCGTGCGTGAGCGCCATGAGGGCGGAGAGCTTGACGCTGGCGGCACGGCTCACGGCCATGCGAGGCAGCAGCAAGACCCTGTTCACGACCTTCTCGGCCTCCTCCGCCAGCTGCCGCGAGGCGGTCGTCACGATGAAGCTGGCGCGCTGCGGGATGCGCTTGAGGATCTCGAGCTCCTCGCGGGTCTCGATGTTGACGAGGATCGAGGAGACGCCCGTCTCCCGCGCGATCTTCTTGGCGTAGCTCAGCAGGAGCTGGGTGAGCGGCCTGGCCTTCCCCCGCAGCCGGTCGGACCGCCGGCTGTCGAGGAGCCGGATGACTGCAGCGGCGTCCGCGGCGTGGAGGATCTGATCCTTCAGCTCGGGGTTGATCAGCAGACGGGCGATGGTCCCGAGGAGGTGGACGTGCTCGGACTGGAGGTTCTCGTTGCCGACGACGAGGACCGCCAGCACGACGGGCTCGTCGGTATCGATGCCGTAGGGAAGACCCTGAGGGTTGCGCGCGATGGCGAGGAAGATGCCCTCCACACAGTCGACGCGGGCGTGAGGAATCGCGACGCCGCTGCCCACGTAGGTGTTGACGGCAGCCTCCCGCTCCTCGATGCCGCGAAGGATCTTCTGGACGACGTCCTCCCCCGCGCCGGGCACGACGACCTTCGCGAGCGCTCGGAGGAGATCCTCCTTGGATCCGGCGGTGAGATCGAGGACCGCCTCGGGGCGGATGTACTGCGAGAGCTTCACGTCGGGCGCCGCCAGCTTCAGCCCCGTCGTCGGCGTGGACCTCTCCCGGGAAGGGCGGGTCATCGCGATCCTCCTCCAGGCCGCGCCGCCCGCGCCGGCGCACGATCATCTCGGCCGCCGGCGCAGACCGCTCGCGGCGACTCCATCATCCGGCCTGCGTCAGCCTGCGCAGCAGATCGATGCCCCCGCGGATGTCGGCCACCCGCTGGCGCTGATCGCCGACCTCCCGCTCCACGACCAGCGGACCGCGGTAGCCGACATCTTCGAGAACCCGCACGAAGGCCTCGATGTTCACGTCGCCCTCTCCGAGGGGGACCTCCTCGCCCCACTCGCCGGGCGACTTCGGCGGATGCGCATCCTTGACGTGCACGTGCACGATGTCCGGTCCCAGCACGCGGACGGCGTCGATGGGATGGCCCATGTCGTAGAGGATCATGTTCGCCGGATCGAAGTTGACCTTGAGATTCGGCTCCGAGAGGTCCTGCAGCGTCCGCTTGAGGAGAGCCGCCGTCTCCTGGCCCGTCTCCATCGCGAAGATCACGCCGTGGCGCGCCGCCGAGCGGGCGACGTCGCGGATGCACTCGAGGAAGCTCTCGCGCTCGGGGCTCTCGGGCTCGGGGATGAACCCCGCGTGGCTGCAGAGGATCTCGAGGCCCAGCTCGGCCGTCTGGCGCGCGGCCTGCTCGAAGATCTTCTGGCGCGCCTGGCGCACGGCCGGATCCCCGAAGCCTCCCGTCTTGCGGATCGTGAGGGGACTTGTGTAGTCCTCGCCGGGAAATCCGATCATCGCGGCGGTCAGCTCGAGCGGCGAGTCCAGCAGCGCGCGGATGAGATCGGCGCCCTCCTTCCACGTCCCGTGGGTCGGATCGCCGAGCCCGATCTGCACCACGCCGGCCCCCACCTCCTCCGCCAGCCGCATCAGCTCCGGTACGCTGGTCGCTTGCAGAGACCAGCTGCAAACTCCGAGATCCGGCGTCCACGCCATGATGTCTACCTCCCCTCGGCCGCGATGCGAGCACCGCGGTGACAGGCTTTCCCGCCGGCCGGCGGCCGCCCCGGCGGCGGACCGAAAGACCTGGCCGGCTCGTCCATCCCGGCCCGAGGCCCGGGAAACGGATCATCCGCTCATCTTGCGAAGGACAGTCCTCGTCGAAGGGTTGCGCGCATCGACGAGCTGGCCGACAATGCTCGCAGCTCATTTTGACGGGGCGCTAGAGCCCGTCAAGCCCCAAGACTCCGAGGACGGCCGGGAGGCGAGAATCGATGCAGGCTGCGACCGTGGTCCGGGTGGCGCTCGTCGGAGGCGGCATGTTCGGTGGAGACGTCGTCCTGCGCTCGATCGAGGACCTGGAGCGCTGCGGCATCGCCCCCTACCTCGGGCGGGTGGGGCTCGATCTGCGCGCCCGCGAGCTGGCCGCGGCGCGGTTCCGGCTGGTGGCGATCGGAACCAGGACGCCGCAGACCGCCCGCCGCCTCTGCGCGGCCTACGCGGCGAAGGTCCCGGACAGCTCGCCCGAGCCCTTCTGGGGCGAGGAGCCCTGGAAGGAGATCCTCGACCGCCACGACGTGCAGATCCTCTACATCGCGACGCCCGACCACCTCCACTTCGAGCCCGCGGCGCATGCCCTGCGCAGCGGAGCTCACGTCATGGTCGAGAAGCCCCTCACCCTCCGCCTCGCCGAGGCGCGCGAGATCCTCGAGCTGGCCCGCGCCCGGGGACTCATCGCGGGCGTCGACATGCACAAGCGCTACGATCCCTGCCACCGGTTCCTCTTCGAGGAGCTGGTGCCGAGGATCGGCACTCCCCTCTACGGCAGGGCTGTGCTCGAGGAGCCCCTCGAGGTCTCCACGCGGACGTTCCTGTGGGCCGAGAGATCCAATCCCTTCAGCTACGTCGGAGTTCACTGGCTCGACCTCTTCGGCCACTACCTCGCGGCGACTCCCGTCTCCGTGCACGCGGTCGGCCAGAAGGAGCTGCTCGTGAACTGGGACCGAGAGGGAGGCGGCCGGAAGATCGACACCTTCGATGCGATGCAGGTCTCGGTCGACTACGAGGGCGGCCTGCGCGTCTACTACGTGACCAGCTGGATCAACCCCCCGGAGTTCGAGGCACCGGTCAACCAGGAGATGGAGATCGCCGGCACCCGGGGCAAGATCGAGTTCGACCAGCAGGACCGCGGCCTGCGCGCCACCATCTCCGGCCTCGGGACGCGCACCTACAACCCCCACTTCACGGCCGACGTGCGCCGTCTCGGAGGCTGCGCCCACCCCGCCTACGACGGCTACGGCAAGGACTCGATCGTCGCCATCACCGCGAGAGCGCTCGAGGTGATCCAGGGGCTCGCGACCCGCGATGAGCTCGCCGGCACGTATCCCGACGTGGAGAGCTCGCTGCCGACGGTCTCGGTCATCGAGGCAGCGGAGGAGGTGGCCCGCCGCAACTGGCGCCGCCAGCGCGGCGGCCGCGGCACGCCTGTCACCGCCCGCATCCGCGCCGACGGGTACGACATCGTCGACCCGCTGGCCGGTTGACCCTCGCCGGCTCGGCCGGCCGCCGCGCTACCCGATCGTTGACCGGATTTGCCACTTTTGTTTCCGAGATACACCTAACGCCTCAGCTCACCGATGGCGGCCCCCCACTGGCTCCCGAATCGCCTGGAGGCGTCGCAGGGCCGCCATTCGGTGCAGCGGTTTTGTTGGGCCTTGGCAGAACTCCTCGACCTAGCGAAGTGCCCACGGCGGCCTGCCACAGCACCATGTAAAGGCCCAATATAAGCTTAACGGAACCGTATGACGCCAGACCCTTGGTGGCTGCAAGCAGATGCCCCCCCATCAACCCACCAATTGCAGTGCCAACAACCACAGTCGTGCGAGTAGCTCTCACCCAACCTGGCCGTCCAAAAAAGAGCAAGCTCGCCAGCACCAGTGAGCCCAGAAAACCTGAGAACGCGAACGCCGCAACCATGTATGCCCCCGGGTGGCGGGTCGTCGAGGCGGCGATGTGCCATGCAACTGGGTAAACGCCGCAACTGGCGATCAGAGCGGCCGCGGTTCTTGGCCAACCGTCTCGGGCCAAGCGGGAGATGGGGAGGATGACTATCAGTGCGAACACGAGGCCCGGCCAGACAATATGGTCGTAGGTCTTTTGCTCGCGCACCACGTAGAGCATGCTAGAGTCTGCCATCCCACACGACAACACGCCCGAAACGAGACCAAGCAGTCCCCAGCGCACGGCCCACCTGGCAACTTTACGCATTGAACTCATGCCTAACGCCTCAGCTCACCGATGGCGGCCCCCCACTGGCTCCGGAATTGCCGGGAGGCGTCGGGGGGCCGCCATTCGGTGCAGCGTATGGTTCGCTGAGTGAGGTCATCGGTTTTCTGGCTGGATCCGGTATTCTCACTGATTCAGAGCAATGCGGACAGTCCTTCACGATACCGTTGAACCACGAAACCACCACTGTGCCCCCACACTCAGGACATTGAAAGTGCCTCCGGCCCATGATCGGCTTCGGATCAGCTACGTGGCCCCGCCAGTAGCCAATGATGCCGAACACCACTCCACCAGCGGGAATGCCAGCGATCGAATAGAGAATAATCATAGGCCCCTTCACCACTCCACAGGCGTCGTGGAAAACAAGGAGGCCCACGCAAAACCCCGAAAGAGCCCCAGCACACAGGCCGATCAGAAACCAGAGCAGCGTCTGTTGAGTCTTCGTCATTGGGATAGCCCTTTCGCCCTCGGTTATTGCCTCGCGATCAAGGTGAGCGACTGAGGTTACTCGTTCTGCTTCCCGCCGGGGGCTTGTCTTTCCTCGTGTGCTGTTCAACGGCCGCCCTGATTAGGAAAGCCATCCCGCCGATCCCAAGCCCAGCCAGTCCGTACACGATGCCGTACAGGAAGAACGCCAGGAAGAACGCCTCGGCCGACAAGCCGGCACTGATCAGAGGAGGCACACGTGCCGCTGCGACCACCCCCCCGATCGCCGGGTAGTAGAGCAGCGCGAATCTGGACTTGGATACTCGGATGGCACAAACGAAGGCGACACCCATCAAGACCAGCGGGATTACAGCAATACAGAAAAGAATCTCACGGGCAGCTCGCTCAAAGCCATTCCCCAGCACAGTGGCCGGCTTGACGAACAGAACAAGAAGAATGAGTGCGGACAATATTAATCGTTGCATCGTGTCTCGCGTGCCGAACGCCGATTGGACTGTTCCACCAGAACTCTTCCGTGCCGCCTTCGCGCGCCGTCTATAGTCTTCGGATGGCAGAACTCCCACGATTGCACATCGCTGCTTCCACGGCCTTTGGATGTTGGCGGCGTCAGCGCCCACTGGGTTTCGCCCGCAGGCGCGCGGCGCTGCGTATGTTTTTCGCAGCCATACAGCGGGTGTCGAGTCTCATGGGTTCGATTCGCCATACCTCGCGGTGATCGCTCAGCTCCACCATCGGCTCGACGGCGCTCTCGGCGCGTCACGGGCCGCGGCAGACTCGTCAGCCAGTCCTTTGAGCGCGGGTCGCGGCCGGCGGTGATCTTGCAGATCTGGACACCGGCGTCTTTCAGGCGCGGGCGAAGAGGCGCGAAACCGCGCAGCGTGGCCCGGCACAGAAGGCTCCGCATGCGGGGCGCGAGCGAGTCGAGATGCGCCGCAGCGGAATACCCTCCGGCGCGCGAGCCGGCTCTTCCGGACCGACTGGCAGCTCCTGCCTTCAGCACGCTCCGCCGTTCCCCCGCGGCGATCCCGCCAACTCGCCGGTAGAGGAAACGGCGCGCGTAGATGCGCGGGCTCTGAGGTAATGCCACCATCTTGCCCTCTCTGCAGCGACGGACGCTCGGAGCCTTCACACACCGAACGGAGGCAGCGTAGCAGAGCTGGTCGTCGCCAGCAAGCTCTTTGCACCGAGCTGCCCGCTTCGACTCAGGCAGCATGCTCCGGATCCGTCGGCGGTCTCGACACATCCTCCCGTCACAGCGGCGCAATCCTCTTCGTCTTCTTTCCTGGTGCCCTGCGCTCAGGGCTCCTTCCGCCGCGGCGCGGCTCTTGCCTCGCGCTCGACGTTCGCCTCGAGGAGGAAGTTGAGGAGCAGGTTCTCGATGGCGTGCTCGTCCTCGCGGGATCCCTGCTTCCCGAAGTGGCTCAGGACGACCATCACGACTCCCGGAAGCCGCCCGCGAGGCGCCGAAGGCTGGCCCGGCGGCACGGAGCTTCCCGGCCGCACCGCGAGCGCGACGAGGGAATCGGCGCCGAGCTTCTTCTGGAGCTCGCCGCTGCCCAGAAGACCGACGACCTTCTGAGCGTTCCGGACGCGCAGCGCGTAGCTCTCGTCGTCGATCCACCACTCGTGGCGGATCCTGAGCAGGCTCGCCGGCTCCGGCTCCTCGTCATCCACCCCGGCCACGACGGTCTTCCCGCGCCCGGCGCCGCCTGCGGCCTTCTCTTCCTTCTCCTCCTCTCCATCCTCTTCATCGCTGAAATCGAGGTCCAGGTCGAAGGACACTCCGCCGGAGCCGCCATCCTCACCGGGCACGAAGATGCCCTTCAGGTAGGGATGCAGGGCCATGCCCCGCACGGGGACGACATCGACGCTCGACTCCGCCAGCTTGTCGCCCGCCGTCACGCTTTCCGGATAGGCCTTCTCCATCAGCTCCTTGACCACCCAGTCCTCGCAGAAGATGTAGCCTCCGGACTTGACGAAGCTCTTCAGCTTCTCGATCTGGGGCCCGGTCAGCTCCGCGGAGAAAGGGATGTGCTTGTCGCAGCCCGTGCAGGGGTAGAGGCGGTCGTTCTTCACCTTCCCCGGCTTGCAGAACGGGCAGATGCAGATGCGATGGAACTGGGTGCAGTTGATGAGGATGGCGCCCGTCTCGCGCAGGTCGAAGTCGAGAAAGTCCTCGCGCTCCACCACCGTGTGTGGGATGTTCATCCGCTCGAGGACCTCGTCCATGTGGTCGTTGTTGAGGTCCTTGCGGACCAGAACGGGGTGGCTCTTCTTCGTGAAGACCGCGCTCAGGACGACGACGCCTTTCTTCGGCGCGCGCTCGAGCGCGAGGTACCGCTCGCGGCGCTGGACATCGAGGCTGTCGACGGCCGTGCCGGTCTCCGACCTGTCCTGCTCCTGGCGGCCGGCCAGCGGCTTGCCCTGGTTCTTCTTCCACCAGCCCTCCCAGTTCACCGAGTTGAATCCGTACTTCTTGCCGGTGAGGTTCGTCAGGCTCTCGATCACCGTGATCACCGGCTCGCCGGAGTCGGACGCTCCCCGCTTCTCCTCCGCCTTCAGGACTTCGATGAGGGCGTCCACCGCCGCCGGAGAGCGGATGAAGCCGAGCTGGGCGGCCGCCTGGACCCGGAGATCATCCGCGGCGGACTCGTCGAGGAGCACCGGCCGGAGGGCCGCCGGAGCCTGCCGGGACGTGTTCCTGGAAAGCGCGTAGAGCACGTCCCGCGCCACGGGCTGCGCGCGGTTCTTCACGATGAACTCGCCGACCGCGCCGAGCGCCGGCCGGTCGGTGAAGCTGACGGCCCCCCGCAGGAGCGACCAGTAGAGGCTCTCGCGGCTCGAGGGGATCTGCCGGATGAGGGAGAGGAGCCGGCGGGCGGAGTCGGCTCCTCCGGCGCGGACGACGCCGGAGAGCGCATCCTCGATGGCATCCATGTCGTCGGCGCGCAGCGCCTTCTTCAGGCTTTCCAGAGCCGACCGGGCGCCGCCGTCGCTCTCCGGCGCCGCGGCGGCGAAGAGAGCAGCGCCGGCGATCGCCAGCGACAGGAACAAGGCTCTCGGCGGAAACGAGGTGCGCATGAAGTCCTCCATGCTCGAAGACATCCTTCGCTCCATGGTACGTCCTCGGCGGGCCGGGCGCCTCTGGAATACCATCAATAAGTCGCGCGTCCCCCGGAGATGTCGTAGCAGAAGCCGGTGGAGAAGCTGCACCGCTCCGACGCGAGGAAGGCGACGAGCTCGGCCACCTCCTCCGGCCGGCCAACACGGCCCATCGGGATCTTCGAGATCATGTACTCGCGGACCTCCGGAGCGACCTGCTCGAGGATCTCGGTCTCGATCACGGCGGGGGCGACCGCGTGGACGAGGATGCCATCCGTCGCGACCTCCTTGGCGTAGGCCTTGGTCATCCCTATGAGGGCGGCCTTCGTCATGGAGTAGGCGACGAGGCCCGGATTGCCCTCCTTGCCGGCGATGGAGGCGATGTTGACGATCCGGCCGTAGCCCGCGCGCATGAAATGAGGATGCGCCGCCGCGCAGAAGAACCAGGGCCCCTTGACGTTGACGGCGAAGATGCGGTCGATGTCCTCCTCGCTCTGGCTCGCGAGCGGTCCCGGCGTCCCCGCGATCCCCGCGTTGTTCACGAGGATGTCCAGGCGCCCGAGGGAAGAGACCGCGAGCTCGACGACCTCCTCGGCCCGCGAGCGGACCGTGACGTCGGCAGCGAGCGCCAGGACGCGCTCGCCCTCCGGATCGAGCTCTCGCGCAGCCGCCTCGGCGGCCGCGCGGTCCCGGTCGACGATGGCCACGCCGGCCGCGCCCTCCTCGACGAACTTTCGCGCGCAGGCCCGCCCGATGCCCCGCGCGCCCCCCGTGACGATGGCGACTCGGTCCTTGAGCAGCATTCTCGAACTCCCTTCGTAGAATCCAGCGTACGGTACCCTGCGGGCCGCCCGGCAGTCCAGCCCCATCGCGCGATCCAGTCCGCGCCGTCCCGTCCCACTGGCGAAGGAGCCTCCGCCCCTGCGCGGCCGCTCCGCTCCGTGCCCACCCGGCTGGGATACCCGAGCTGCCATCGCCCGCGGCGAGGCAGCTGCGCCCATCGCGGCGCCGCCGGCGGCGTGGCCCGGGCCGAGGCAGCTGCGCCCATCGCGGCGCCGCCGGCGGCGTGGCCTCATCCTCCTCCCGCCGCCCGCGGAAACCGCCGTTTCCCGCTCCGCTCGGCTCCGTGGGATGGTTACTATGCGGGAGTCCGTCCACCAGCACCGGCTCCCCCCGCGGCGAAGGCAACGGCCGGGAGCTGGGCTCTACTGCCGCAGCGCAGCCTTCCAGACCGCGACAACCGGAGACGATACGACATGTCGACAGACCGATCCGCGCAGCGCCGAACCTCCCGCCGTCGCTTCATCCGCATCGCGGCCGCCGCCGGCGCCGGAGCAGCCCTGCTGACCGGCGCGGGCGCGCGGGGAGAGTCGACCGCCTCCAGCGTTCCCCCAGAGGACTACCGCATCGCCCACGGCCGCATCCGCCAGTCGGTGATGGGCTGGTGCTTCCAGCCGATGCCGGTCGAGGATCTCATCGAGGCATGCCACCGCATGGGCATGCCGGCGATGGAGGGCATCGACAGCAAGTACTATCCGATGCTCAAGGAGCGCGGCATGGTCCCGGGGATCGTGGGAAGCCACGGCTTCGGCCGCGGGCCGCTGAGCCGCGACAACCACGCCTTCTGCCTCGAGAAGCTGCGGGCCGGCATCGAGCTCGCCGCCGAGTTCGGATCTCCCTCCGTGATCACCTTCACCGGCATGCGGGAGAAGGGCATCTCCGACGACCAGGCGATGCGCAACTGCTTGGATTGCTGGAAGCAGGTGATCGCGCTCGCGGAGGAGAAGAAGGTGAACCTCTGCCTCGAGCACCTGAACACGCGCGACTCCAGCCATCCCATGAAGGGCCATCCCGGCTACTTCGGGAACGACATCGACCTCTGCATCGAGCTGGCCCGCCGGGTCGGCTCGCCGCGCATGAAGGTGCTCTTCGACATCTACCACGTGCAGATCATGAACGGCGACATCATCCGCCGCCTCCGCGCGTCGAAGGACTTCATCGGTCACATCCACACAGCCGGCGTCCCCGGCCGCGGCGAGATCGACGAGACGCAGGAGATCAACTATCCGGCCGTCATGCGGGCGATCCTTGAGATCGGCTACGAGGGCTTCGTCGCGCAGGAGTTCATCCCCACCTGGCCGGACAAGCTCGCCGCCCTGCGCCACGCCGTGAAGCTCTGCGACGTGGCATGAGACCTGGGCGGCCGCGGACGCAGGCCGAGCCCGGCCGCAGGGCGAGCGGACTCCCGCCGCGCGGCGGCTAAGTGCCCCATTTCATAAGTCATTGTCAGTTTGAGCGGCCATTTCGTCCGCCGGCTTCGTTGCACTCAGTCGACGATATTCTC
>JAFGKN010000114.1 GCA_016928605.1 Planctomycetota bacterium
CCATGGCCAGGCGAGCGAGCGACGTCCGCGCGGAGGCCATCCGCCTGCGCGGAGTCCGCCAGAACAACCTGAAGGGGATCGACTGCGACATCCCCCTGGGGGAGCTGACCGTGATCACGGGCGTCAGCGGCTCGGGCAAGTCGTCGCTGGCGTTCGACACTCTCTACGCGGAGGGACAGCGGCGCTACATCGAGACCTTCTCGGCGTACACGCGGCAGTTTCTCGACCGCATCGGGCGGCCCGACGCCGAGAGCATCGAGGGCATCCCGCCAGCGGTGGCCATCGACCAGTCGGGCGCGGTCAAGACCTCGCGATCCACCGTCGGCACGCTCACGGGAATCAACGACTACCTGAAGCTGCTCTACGCGCGGGCGTCGAAGGCGCACTGCATGTCCTGCGGCCGGCCGGTGGAGTCCGAGGACACGCCGGCGGTGCAGGCCGCGATCGACCGCCTGGAGGCTTCGAGCTTCCCCCTGCTCGTGGTGGCGCCCGTCCCTCTGGGCGGGTTCGAGGAGGCAGAGCTCATCGGCTCGGCGCTGCGCGCTCAGGGATTCGCGAGGTTCCTCCGCGGCGGAGCGGTCGAGCGCATCGACGACCTGCGGGCCGAGGACTGCCGCGGCGGGACGCTCGATGTCGTGGTCGACCGGATCGCCTCGCCGGGCGTCTCCCGCTCGCGGCGCGCCGATTCCATCGAGCAGGCGTTCCGCGCCGGCCGGGGCACGATGCGCCTCGCGCACTCCGGAGGCTCGGCGACGTTCACCCGCGGGATGCGATGCGGAGAGTGCGGCGCTGGCCTCCCGGAGCCGACGCCCGGCCTCTTCTCCTTCAACACTCCCTACGGGGCGTGCCCGAGGTGCCGCGGATTCGGGCGCGTCATCGACATCGACTGGGAGCGCGTCGCGCCGGACAGAAGGCTCTCGATCCGCAGCGGCGCGATCAAGCCCTTCCAGAGCGCGAGCCGGAAGGGGCGTCTGCGCCGATGCGTGCGCGCGTGCGAGGCGAGGGGCATCGACGTCGATGCGCCCTGGGAGGCGCTGGGCGAGGCGGAGCGGCGCTTCGTCCTGGAGGGGGGCGGCGCGTGGGATGGCGTCCGCGGCTTCTTCAACCGCCTGGAGGAGAAGAAGTACAAGATGCACGTGCGCGTGCTCCTCTCGCGCTACAGGGGCTACTTCGCCTGCCCCGATTGCCGGGGGAGCAGGCTTCGGCCCGAGGCTCTCTGCTTCCGCGTCGAGGGCCTCACGCTTCCGGAGCTCTGGACGCTGCCGGTGCGGGACGCGCTCGAGGTCATCGAGAGGCTCGCCGCGGAGAACCTGGACCGTCCCGTGCGGCTCGTGGTGGACGAGATCGCGTCGCGGCTGCGCTACCTCGCCGACGTCGGGCTCGGATACCTGACGCTCGACCGGCAGTCGCGGACCCTCTCGGGCGGCGAGGTCGAGCGCGTCAACCTGACGGCCGCCCTCGGCGCAGCGCTCGTCGACACTCTGTTCGTCCTCGACGAGCCGTCGATCGGCCTCCACGCGCGCGACAACGAGCGGCTCCTCGAGATCCTGCGGCGCGTGAGAGACCGGGGCAACACGGTGGTCGTCGTGGAGCACGACCTCGAGCTCGTCTCGGCGGCCGATCACCTGATCGACCTCGGGCCGGGATCGGGGCGCGCCGGCGGCGAGATCGTGGCTCAGGGGACTGTCTCCGAGGTGGCGGCGAACCCGCGCTCGCTGACGGGGGACTACCTCGCCGGGCGCCGGAGCGCGACGGCGGGCGCGCAGCGCCGCGACCTGAGGCGCGCCCCCAGGCTGCGCATCCGCGGGGCGCGCGAGAACAATCTGCGCTCCGTGGACGTCGATCTGCCGATCGACGCACTGGTGGTCGTCTCCGGAGTCTCGGGGTCCGGGAAGAGCACCCTCCTCCACGACGTGCTCTGGAGGGCCTATCTCCGCCATTCGGGACAGGCGGTGGAGGGCGAGATCCGGGCCGATTCGGTCGCCGGGTTCGACCACGTGGACGACATCGTGCTCGTCGATCAGGCGCCCATCGGCCGCACGCCGCGCGGCAATCCCGCGACCTACACGAAGGTCTTCGACGCGATCCGCAGGCTGTTCGCCGCGGAGCCGGAGGCCCGCGCGGCCGGTCTCGACGCGAGCTGCTTCTCGTTCAACGTCGAGGGCGGACGCTGTCCGGAGTGCTCTGGAGCGGGGGCGGTCCAGGTGGAGATGCAGTTCCTCTCCGACGTGATGCTCCCCTGCGAGGCGTGCGGAGGGAAGCGCTTCCGCCCCGAGGTTCTCCAGGTCCGCCACCGCGGCCGCAGCATCCACGATGTCCTCGAGATGACCGTCGGCGAGGCGATCGGCTTCTTCGAGGGCGAGATCATCCTCCAGGACAAGCTCTGCTTCCTCGACTCGCTCGGTCTCGGCTACCTCCGCCTCGGACAGCCGATCAACACCCTTTCGGGGGGAGAGGCGCAGCGGCTGAAGCTGGCGGCACGCGTGATGGCGTCGCGCAAGGAGAAGCTCCTCTTCCTTCTCGACGAGCCGACCACGGGCCTCCACCTCGACGACGTGCGCAACCTCGTCGGCGTGCTCCGGGCTCTGGTGAAGGAAGGGCACGGCGTCGTCGTCATCGAGCACCACCTCGACGTCATCGCGGCGGCGGACCACATCATCGATCTCGGTCCCGAGGGAGGCGACGGCGGAGGCCTCGTGGTGGCGGAGGGGCCGCCCGAGAAGGTGATGGCCGACCCACGTTCCATCACGGGCCGGTGGCTTCGCCGCCATCTCGAGAGGAGGCCTGCAGCCGCGAAGGAACAGCGCGCGGCGGCGATGTCCGCGCGGGCGGCGTCGGCGCGCGAGAAGCGCGTCATCCAGGTCGTCGGCGCGCGGGAGCACAACCTGCGCAACATCGACGTGGAGATCCCGCGCAACCAGCTCGTCGTCGTGACCGGCCTCAGCGGCGCGGGGAAATCGTCGCTCGTGTACGACATCATCTTCTCGGAGGGGCAGCGGAGATACCTCGACTGCCTCTCCCCGTACGCCCGGCAGTTCGTCGAGGACCTCCACCGGCCGGACATCGACCATCTGGAGGGAATCCCTCCGGCCGTCGCCGTCGAGCAGCGGACGACGATCGGCGGGCGGAAGTCGACGACCGGCACGGTGACGGAGATCTACCACTTCCTGCGGCTCCTCTACACGCGCGCCGGCGTCCAGATCTGCCCGCGCTGCCGCGTCGAGGTGAGGCCGCGGAGCCTCGAGGACATCCGCGCGGAGGTGGAGCTGCGCGCCCGCGGAGGCGGCTGGCTGCTCGCGCCCGCGGTGAGGGGGCGCAAGGGCTTTCACCACCGGCTGCTCGCCGCCGCGCGCAGGAAGGGCATCCTGGACGCGCGCATCGACGGGGAGTGGGTGGCGATTCCCGAGAACCGGGAGCTCCGGCTCGAGAGGAACACGCCCCACGACATCGATCTGGTCGTGCGCCGCTTCCGCCGCCGCGGAGCGAGGCCCGCGGCGCCTGCGATCGACGATGCGCTGCGCCGCGGGCTCGATCTCGCCGGCGGAGTCGTCATCTTCCTCGGTTCTGACGGAGACGAGACGCTCTTCAACCTGCGCCGCTCCTGCCCCTCCTGCGGCGTCGACTTCGACGAGCCGGATCCGCGGAACTTCAGCTTCCACTCGCGTCACGGCGCCTGCCCCCGCTGCGGCGGCAACGGCCGGCTGCTCGAGCCCGATCCCCTGCTGCTCATCGACCGCTGGGATCTCCCCGTCGACCACCATCCCCACGGTCCGCTGGCATTCCTCGACGAGTGGCCCTTCCGGCGCGGAGAGCGGCGGCGGTTCCTGCGCGCGATGGAGAGCGCCCGCGCGCTGCCGCGCGATGGCCGGCCGCTGGCTCGGTGGGGGAAGCGCGCGCTCCAGACGCTCCTGGATGGCGGCCGGGCCAACGGCTTCCGCGGCCTTCTCACCCGCGTGGGCGAGGCGGTCGGCGCGCTCGACGACGAGAGCCGCGATGCGTTTCTCGCCGAGCACGGGCGCGAGGTGCTCTGCCCGGAGTGCGGGGGAAGCCGCCTCGAGAGCCGGTGGGCATCGGTGGAGGTCGACGGCCTGGGCATCGCGGCGATGACGGCGATGACGGTCTCGGATCTGAGGGAGAGGCTCTCGCGGCTGAGGCTCGACGACCGCCGCGGAGCCGTCGCGCGGCCGATCATCGCTGAGATCACCGCGAGGCTTTCATTCCTCGAGAAGGTCGGGCTCGGCTACCTGACGCTCGACCGGAGCGCGGACTCGCTCTCCGGCGGCGAGGCGCAGCGGATCCGGCTCGCGTCCCAGCTCGGATCGAACCTCCGGGGCGTCTGCTATATCCTCGACGAGCCCACGATCGGCCTCCATCCTCGCGACAACGCGCGGCTGCTCGAGACGCTCCGCGAGCTGCGCGACCGCGGCAACAGCCTCATCGTGATCGAGCACGACGACGCGACGGTCGAGGCCGCCGACCAGATCCTCGACCTCGGTCCCGGTCCGGGGCGCCACGGCGGCGAGATCGTGGCGCAGGGAACGCTGGCGGAGATCATGACGAGCCCGCGCTCGGCCACCGCGGAGTACTTCCGCACGCGGCTGGAGCGGCGCGGCGCTCTGGCCGGCGATCCTCTGCGCGGGGCGCGCTTCATCGAGGTGGAGGGCGCTGCGAGGAACAACCTCAAGTCGATCCGGGCCCGCTTCCCGCTCGGCGCGCTCACGCTCGTCACCGGAGTCTCCGGCGCCGGCAAGTCGACGCTCGTGCGCGACGTCCTCGAGCTGGCCGTGCGCCGCGGGCTCCGCGGCCTGGTGCCCGAGCACGACGGCGTCCGGCGCGTCAGCGGCGTCGACGTGCTCGAGGGCGTGCGCGAGGTCGACCAGCTGCCGATCGGGCGCACGCCTCGGTCAACTCCGGCGACCTACGTCGGATTTTTCAGCCGCATACGGCAGATCTTCGCGTCGCTCCCGGAGGCCCGCGCGCGCGGCTACGACGCGCGGCGGTTCTCGTTCAACACAGGCAGCGGTCGCTGCGAGGAGTGCGGGGGGCAGGGCAGGATCCGGATGGAGATGGACTTCCTCCCGGACGTGACGGTGGACTGCAAGCGCTGCGGAGGCCGCCGGTTCAACTCCGAGACGCTGGAGGTGACCTACCGCGGCCGCAGCATCGGGGACATCCTCGAGATGACGGTGGAGGACTCGCTCGAGCTCTTCTCGGCCTACGATGACCTGGTCCGGCCGCTGCGCGCCCTCGATGACCTCGGCCTCGGGTACCTGACGCTGGGGCAGCCGAGCACGACGCTCTCCGGCGGCGAAGCGCAGCGCGTGAAGCTCGCGGTGGAGCTGGCAAAGCGCGCCGGAGGAGCCTGGCTCTACCTCTTCGACGAGCCCACGACCGGGCTCCACATGAAGGACGTCGACCGGCTGGTCTCCATCCTCAAGAGGCTGGCGCGGGCCGGCCACGCGGTGGTGGTCATCGAGCACCATCTCGAGGTGATCGCCGGCGCTGACTGGGTGATCGACCTGGGGCCCGAGGGAGGCGACGAGGGCGGCCGCGTGCTCTACGAGGGACCGGTCGCGGGCCTGCTCGACGTCGAGGCCTCCCACACGGCGCGGTTCCTGCGCTCGCTCACAGCTTGTGGTCGGCCGGCTTGAGGCCCTTCTTGTGCGCTCCCGTCCCGATGTCGTTGGGCCTGTACTCGCCGACCAGGTCGACCTCGGCGCGCTGGGGGATCTTCTCCTCCATACCGAGGCACCAGTAGCAGGCGTTGACGATGAGCCGCCGGAAGCCGTCGCTCTGGAAGTCGCCGCCGTGCCCCATCGTCGTCGCGAAGACGCGCGCCTTCTTGCCCTTCTCTCCGGTGAAGGTCTTCGTCCAGGCGACGGGGATGGGCTTCTTCTCGTCGTTCGGCTTGTCATCCGGCTTCATGCCGGCGAGCACCCGGCCGAGGATGAGAGGCTCGCAGTCGCCGTGGAGCGTCGTCAGGCCGTAGACGTCCGAGGGGCCCCAGATGTCCTCGCAGCCGCGGACGATCGGATGGTCCTTCTTCCCCTCGGCGATGACGCCGCGCGTGCTCTCCACGTTGTGATGCCCGTAGTGGTTGATCCATGTCTCGCCGAGGACCTGGCGGCCGAAGCCGCCCTGGTAGTCGCGGTTCTCGAAGCTGTACTTCGCGTAGGGGCCATCCTTGTGCTTCCGGAAGTAGAAGGCATGGGTGGCGGTGCGGAGCCCCAGGATCGGCCGGCCGGAGTGCACGTAGTCGACGACGTGCTTCATCTGGTCGTCCGGCAGGTCGCGGAACCGTGTGAAGATAACCATCAGATCGGCCTTCTCGAGAGCCTCCAGCCCCGGGATGTTGTCGTTCTGCTGCGGGTTGATCGTGCCGTCCTTGCGGTCGATGGCGAAGAGCACCGTGCACTTGAATCCGTGGTGCTCGGCGAGGATCTTCGCCATCTGCGGCATCGACTCCTCGGAGCGGTACTCCTCGTCGCCGGTCACGAAGACGATGTGGCGCCCCTTGCCGGGGCCGTCCTTCCCCTCGAAGAC
>JAFGKN010000686.1 GCA_016928605.1 Planctomycetota bacterium
GCGCAGCGTGAAGCTGTCGGCGTTGTCGCGCCAGGCGATCTCGTGGTTGCACTGGATCAGCTTCTCGATACCGTACGCCCGCAGCCGCCGCGATCGCTCGTGCTCCCTCTCGAAGCTCCCCGGCCCCCAGCTCTCCTGCCAGAGCCGCTCGCCCGCGACGTGCGCCCAGCGCGACGGTGGGTTCGCGATGGTCGGCAGGGTTTCCTCGAAGAGCGGCGAGACCGTGAGGAAGATCCGCTCGTAGAGGTCGTTGCGGCTGCCGTCGGTCTTGGGCCGGTAGCGCACGCCGCCGTTGATGCGCGCCGAGTCCCTCCGGACCTCGCGCCGCGTGAAGAGCTCGGAGCCGCTCGATCGGTACCAGTCGACCCAGACCGAGCCGAAGAAGGGCTTGCCGCCCGCGCGGGCGAGGAGCACGTGCGACTGGCCGCCGTAGTTCGCGAACGGGATGGGAATCGCCTCCGGAGACTCCACGTCCTCGAAGGCGCCGAGGTCGAGCTCGGTCGCGCGGCCGCCGCGGCAGATCACATCGATGACGAGCGACTTCTGCCACAGGCGGTAGCGGAGCTCGACCGTCACCTGCTGCTGCGGGCCGGCGTTGCGAACCTCCTCCACGCGCAGGACGCCGTCGACCATCCCGATGCTCCGCTGGCTGGGCGGAGCATCCTCGCCGTCGAGCCGCACGCCGGCCCCGGCGAGCGCACGAGCGACCGGCCGGCCATCGATGGAGACGCGGATGCTCCCCAGATCGCCCGGCCGGGGAAAGACGCTGTAGACCACGGTGGAGTCGCTTCCCTCGTAGCGGAGCTCCCAGCCGAGAGCCTCCGGCTTCCGCGCCTCGACGCGGAACTCGCGCTCGAAGTTCGCCGGCAGGATCGTCTCCTCGCGCGTCGGGAAGGGCAGCTTCCCGGGCCCGGTGTTGAGCCCCTGGTCCTGTCCCTCGAAGGGCTCCACCCCGCGCTTCGGCCGCGGGGCGAACTCGAGCGCCGGCCACTCCTCCTCGTAGAAGGAGAGCGAGTCGAGGAAGATCGCGCGGTCGTCCTTCTGGTGGCCGCCCGAGACCTCGATCGCGGCGAGCGCGAAGGGGAACCTCGGCTCGGCGCCGGCGTGGTTGATCACCCGGCGGTGGACGAGCCACCACTCCTCCCATCGCACGCGGCCCAGCGAGATGCGATGGTTCGCTCCGCCCGAGTCCACGAGATGGAGCGCCAGATCGACCTGCGGCGTGTCGGCGCGCGGCACCCAGCCCCAGTTGTTGCCGAAGCACCAGATGTTCGCCGCGGTGAAACGCCCCGGGATGGGGATCGGCCGCGGCGGGCGCAGGACGATGCGGTTCTCGCCGGGCTCTCCGCGGTACGTCAGCTTGCCGGATGTCTCGCCCCACATCCTCTGCTCGCGCGAGCGCTCGAGCGTCGCGACCGCCTTGCCGTGGAGCTCGACGGTCCACCCCTCGAGGTCCTCGAAGTCGACGAGCGGCGGGCGCGCTTCCTCGCGGCCGGCCCAGACCATCTCGTAGGGGCGCTCTCCCGCCGGGACACCCTCGCGGACCTCGTTCAGGGCCGGCTTCACCTCGCGCGGCTGACCGAGCGCGGATGCTGGAAGGATGAGACACATCGAGAAGACATACCAGATCATGATCGACTCCTTCTTCCGTGGACATCCGCTCCGCGGCTTCGATGCGGCCGCCGCTCGGCGTCTCCGCGGCGGCGGCGCATCTTGCGGGCGCCCGAGAA
Source organism: Planctomycetota bacterium (assembly GCA_016928605.1). Lineage (GTDB taxonomy): Bacteria > Planctomycetota > UBA8108 > UBA8108 > UBA8108 > JAFGKN01. The sequence goes on from JAFGKN010000686.1 coordinate 1,731, forward strand.
TGCTCTGCGTCCCGAGCTCAGGATCCCGGCGAAGCCGCCCGCCGGTCTCCGGCCTCGGCTTCGCTTCGTTGACCCGGCAGCGGTCAACGCCGTAGACTGTAACCTGCCCTGGGCGGGCAGCACCACCCTCGAGCCGCTCGGCGCGCCCGCTCTTCGATCGACCTTCCGGGTTTCGCGAGCAGAACAAGGAGTCTGAGATGAGCCCATCGACCATCAGCCGCCGGTCCTTTCTGAAGCGCTCCACGGGCCTCGCCGCCGCCGCCATCGCCGCGCCGCACGCCGCATCGCGGTCCTGGGCCGGCGCGGAGGCGCCCAGCGAGAAGCTGATCGCCGCTGCGATCGGAGTCGGCGGGCGGGGAAGCGGCATCGGGCATCAGGCCGGAGGGCAGGGGTTGATGGTCGCCTGCGCGGACGTCCATCGCCAGAACGCCGAGAACTTCGCCAAGCGCTACGGCGGGAAGTGCGAAGTCCACGGCGACTACCGGAAGATCCTCGACCGCAAGGATGTCGACGTCATCACCTGCGGCACGCCGGACCACTGGCACACGAAGGTCTCCATCGACGCCATGGAGGCGGGCAAGGACCTCTACTGCGAGAAGCCTCTGACCCTCACGATGGCCGAGGGCAAGAAGATCATGGAGGTGACGAAGAGGACCGGACGCGTCTTCCAGGTCGGCACGCAGCAGAGGAGCGAGGACGCGCACAGGTTCCTCAGGGCGATCGCGATCGCCCGCAGCGGCCGGCTCGGCAAGAAGCTCCACGCCGTCAGCTCCGTGGGCGGCGCCACGAGCGGCGGCCCGTTCCCCACGCAGCCGGTCCCCGAGTTTCTCGACTGGGACTTCTGGCTCGGCCAGACGCACGAGGCGGACTTCTGCCCCAACCGCATCGGCTGGAACTTCCGGTGGTGGTTCGAGTACTCCGGCGGCCAGGTGACCGACTGGGGAGTCCACCACACCGACATCGCCATCTGGGCGCTCGGCGGCGAGGAGACGGGGATCGTGGAGGCCCGGGGCAAGGGCAACTTCCCGCTGGGCCGCGAGGCGACGCTCGCCGTCCTCCTCGGCGACAAGCCCTTCTCATCGATCCCCAACAGCTACAACGTGATCAGCAGCTACGAGGCCGAGATGAAGCTGCCGAACGGCAACACCATCGAGCTCGTCAGCCGCGACAACATGCTGACCATCCGCGGCGAGAAGGGCACGATCGAGGTCAACCGCGGCACGCTGCGGGGCAAGCCGGTCGAGGAGATCGAGAAGAGCCCTCCGGACAAGGAGTGGCTCGACAAGGAGGTCGCGAAGCTCTACCGCGGCATGCCTTTCAACGGGCACATGGGCAACTTCTTCCACTGCGTGAGGACGCGCGAGAAGCCGATCTCGGATGTCTGGACGCACATCAGCTCGGTCAACGCCTGTCACATGGCCAACATCGCCATGCTGCTCGACCGCAAGGTCACCTTCGATCCGAAGAAGTACGAGTTCGCCGGCGACAAGGAGGCGAACCGCCTGATGCGACGCGAGCAGCGCGCGCCGTACACGATCTGAGCGACGGAGGCGAAACAGGCTCTTGCGGCGTGCGCGTCTTCGCTGTCGAGGGTTGCCGGTCGATCCCCCCGTGCCGGTGGAGGTCCGCGAGAGGCTCGCGCGGCCCGCCGTTCAGGCCCAGAGGCGATCAGCCGCTGCTTCAAGGCGCGGTCCCGAACGAGACCGCATGCCGCGGATCCACAGCCTCCATGATCGTCTGAAACCCTCCCGTGGAGAGATCGCAGACCTTGATGGGGAGCATCTGTATCCCACTCCTGAACGAGCCCGCCCAGCTCCGGCGAACGGGCTGGCCCTCGGTCGGCCTGCTCTGATAGACGAGTAGATCGTCATGGAGATAGGCTATCACCGGCCCGCAGATGCCCGGAGGCTCGATCTTCGAGTATCTCCCTGTCGAGATATCGATGGCCCGGGTTGTCCCTTCCAGATCACGCACGAGGATTTTCATCCCGTCGGATGATACAACGGGAAAAAGGCCGAGGCCGGCAATCGTCGTCTCTCCGGTCTCGACGTCGAGCACGACGACCGCCGGCACCTCATCCCAGCATTCGAGCTTCCTGCTGCCCGATGCTCCGAAGGTGTCGCCCGGAGCCGGCAGGGGCACTCGATGACGGGGATGCAGCGCGATGTATGCAATGCGGCGCCCATCGGGAAACCAGGAAAGCCCCCAGTCGACGGCGGGGCCGACGACTCGGAGCTTGGAGGCAGCCTCGACGTCCCAGGTCTCAAGAGTACCCACCTGACAGAAGACGCGGGGCATCTGACGACCGCGAAGATCGCGGATGAAGGCCAGGCGGCCCGCAACCGGAGAGAGGCAGATGTAACGGCCCATCCCCGGATCCCTCCAGGGATGTATCCCGGCCGGGGTGCCCGCAGGTATTCGCGTGATCTCCCTCTCGCCCGTACCGTCGAGATGAATGATCTTCACCAGGTTGAATCGATCCGCAGCAGGCTCGTCCTGAACGAAAGCGATGCGTCCGGCGCTGTCCGGGCCGCTCAGGCTCTTTACACAAGTGATCCGGTATGGCATCGAGGGTGTGATCACCCGCTTCGCCAGCGACGGAATGCTGACGACCCGGATCGTCGAGAGCGAACCGCTCTCCAGACGACCCTGTGTCACGATGCAACCCCTCAATCTGCCGATGAGATCTGCCTCCGGACCCGCAACAGTAGGGAGCGGCGGCGGCACGATACAGCCTGAAATCGCCACGACCGGCACGAGGAAGGACGTCAGGACTCTCATGGCTTTCTCCGGTGGAATCGCGACGGGATAGCCGAACGTGTGCAGGAGCAACCGCCGTGCCAACAGGAGACCGGGCGAGTCAAGATCCGGCCGCGGAAGCGCTTAGCGATGTCCTGCGACACAGGGTGGGGAATCGCACGAGACTCCCGATGTTCACCCGGGGAATGCCGCCCGTGCATCCCGGGTCGCACCCTACGGATCTCGGTGCTTCCGGCGACGAGGACGAGTTGCGACCCACAAGCCTGCGCCGGCGATGCGTTCTTCTGCGGAGCTGCACGGGTCCGCCATCACGCCTGGACAGCCGCACCGTCCGTCCGCGTTCTCGGCAGCTCAGGAGGCGCGCGCCGCGCCGGGCTCACTCCTCGCCCTCGCCTTCCGAGGCGGTGTACTTCGGCTTGTAGTGGCGGCACCAGTCGAGGAGCAGCTCGTTCGAGAGCGCC
>JAFGKN010000687.1 GCA_016928605.1 Planctomycetota bacterium
ATCACGACCCGCGGGAGCGGGGCGTAGGGCCACGGCATGCCCTCCGCGGAGAGGATCTCCGTGAGATCCGGATGGGTCACCTTGAGGTTGAGCACCTCGACGAACTGGCGGGCGGAAGGTCGGATGTCGGCCCGGCGGACCTGGTAGTGATCCTTCTCCTTCTCCGCGTTTCCGAAGGCGCGCGAGCGCTCGATGGGGCCGCTCCAGACGCTGCCCACCTGGATGTGGTCCGCGGGGATGTCGCTGCGGAGCATCCACCAGACGCGCTCGCGGTTCTTGAACTGCTCTCTCCTCAGCTCGAGCCCGTTCTCGGTCATCAAGGGGACGAGCAGACAGAAGGTGTTCTTGACACCCCGGCTCTCCACCTCGAAGGGGACCTGGTCGACCGCGAGCACGATCGGCTCCCCCGTTTGCAGCAGCTCCGATACATCCTGAAATGGCCGTGCGGCATTGTCGGTTCTCGTTTCCATGATCGTTCAACAGCAATTAAGAGAAGGGGCCGAAGCCCATTAGATTCGGAGATTAGAGAAGTCCCCCTGCGGGGATCCGTGATATTCATCATCATGCGATTTCGAATGTGTCGCCATCCTCGAGAATCACGACCGGCGGCTCGAGGCGACGCAGCTCGCCGGTGATCTCGTCACGGTACGCCGGCTTGAGGTGCGTCACAAGCACTTTCATCCCGGCGTGCGCTGCCCGGACGATCCGCAGTCCCCTCTCCAGGCGATCTGGAGTCAGGTGATAGCTGCGATCCGCGAGATCGCCGAGGCGATCCGGGAAGGATGCCTCGACCACCAGCGCGCCCAGCGCCGGCAGCTCCGCGATCCTCTCGAAGAGGGCGTCGTCGTATCCGGTGTCGGTGGCGACCGCCAGCGCCGGACCGCGTGGCGCGCTCGCCGGTGGCGCTATCCTCCGGAAGGCGTACCCCGCCGCGGGCGATCCATGACAGCTCGCGAAGGGAGTCACCTCCAGATCGGCCGCCGCGAACGAGCGCTCGGCCCGAACCTCGCGGAAGAGCGCGGGAGGTGGCGATAACCTCGAGAGATCCGGCCAGAGGACCCCGTTGAAGACGTGAAGGCGCAGCGCCTCGAGCACCGGCTCCAGGGCATGCACCAGGACGGGCTCGCCGCTCGCGCCGTACGTGTTGTCGAGGAAGAGGGGCAGCTCGCGCAGGTGATCGAGGTGCGGATGGGTGATCAGCACGTGGCGGATCGCCGCCTGCTCGTCGAGCGGCAGCGCGGAGGCCAGCGAGCCGGCGTCCACGGCTACATTCCCGTCCAGGATGAAGGAAGTGGGGCCTCGGCCCGGAGACGCGCCGCCGCAGCAGCCGAGGACTCGCAACTGGATGGGCCGGGTCGTCTCCATCTCTCCACCTTGGCGAGAAGAACACCGCTCGCTCTTGCAGGTTCCGGAAAGGCCGCCCCGTCGCGGCTCGCCACGCAAGGCACGTTGGGGCGGATCTCTTCCCATGGTAACCGGCGAGGCCATCGCGGGGGAATGGTCAGCGGTTTTCGTTCCCGTAAGCGAGCGCGCCGCCGCTCGCCGGTCACATCCCTCCTTCGACACGAATCGACCGCCCCGTGATACCTTTCCGCGGCGACGGGGGAAGTGATCCGTGGAAGCTTCTGCGCAAGAGGGGCATTCCGGGGCACCTATCGCGCTGCGATCCGCGGCGGCCTCGGCTGCCATCTCCGGGGGCGGGCGGCCGCCGGGGGTGGGCGCCGGCCGCGCGCTCGTCCAAGGGCGATCTCTTGCAGTGGAAAGGCGCTTCGAGATATCGTAGGCGAGCCGGTCTCGGGATGGGTAGGCCGTCTCCGAAGCGCGGTGATCGGTGTCTGTCAAGAACGGTTCTCGGCTTGGAGGGGAGATCGATGATGAGAGCGGTCATAGCTGTGTTGGGACTTTGCCTCGTGCTGGTCGGCTGCGGGAAGAAGTCGGAAGAGGCGGCGCTAGAGGCTGCCATCGAGGGTGCAACCGGCAAGAAGATCGATATCGACACAAGCGGCGATACGTTCACCTTCCGAGGCGAAGAAGGGGAGATCGTGGTCGCAGGCGCCGGCTCGGCCGAGGTGCCTGCCGATTTTCCTGAGGACGTCTTCCGCTGCGAGGGGGCGGTGAAGGCGTCCGTGAAGACTCCCTCCGGACACCAGATCACGGTCGAGTCCTCGGAGACCGTGGAGTCGATCGCTGCGCAGGCGCGCAAGAAGATGTCCGCAGGCGGATGGGAAGAGGCGATGCACCTGAATCAGGGCGGAGCCGTGATACTCAACTTCACGAAGCAAGGTGGCGCGCGGACCGCGATGATGCAGATCATGCCCGACGATGGCAAGACGAGGGTGACGATCACGGCGACGAGCGAATAGGCGTTTTGCCGATCGCTCCTGTTCGTGAGGATATCCATCCCGTCCTGCGCGAGGCTCGGGGCGGTGCCCTCGAAGCCTCGGAGTCGCGGTCCGGGTCTCGGGGGACCTTTGACGCTAGCGAGAGTCTGGAGCGGCATCCACGCCCTGTGGAGGGACGCCGGCTGCCCGTGCCAGGCTTGAGCTTGGCGCTGCCGGCAGGCCTGGACGGTGACGCCGCGCATCGCCGCTCGAGCGGTCGGGCCGCGAGGCCGTATCAGCGGTGGCAGAACCGGCAGTCTTCTCCGTTGTCGGGGTGGGGGAGCGGCGCGTGGGCGGTCCGGCAGTGGGAGCCCGTCGACGTGGCGTGGATCGCATCGCTCGGCATGGCGGGGCCCGTCTCGTGCGCCGGCGTGGCGAGGTGGCAGACGCCGCAACTCTCGTTGAGGTTGATCGGCAGGTGGCATTGGTAGCAGTGCCGCAGCGTCGGCTCGCCGAAGGACGGAGTGTGGCTGCGAGGCCGCGTCTGCTGGTGGCAGATGTCGCACACGTCCCGCTGGTGGCAGGTGCGGCAGCGGTCCCGGTCGATGCCGGCGGCCACGCCGTGGCCCCGGCCGCGCCAGAAGTTGTTGTGGCTCCGCGGGCGCGTCTGCGTGTGGCAGTCGTCGCAGCTTCCCTGCGTGTGGCAGAGGGAGCACTGATCGGCCGGCTTGCCGCCCGCGACGGAGCGCCATCTGGGGCCGTGCCGGACGATCCACGACTCGCGGTGAGACTCGGGCTGCGTGCTCCGGCTGAGGACCCGGTGGCAGTTCTCGCACTCGAGGGCCTGAGGAGCCCGCTCCTCGTGGCAACCCATGCACTCGTCCATCTCGATCTTCATGGAGGAGGTGATCGTCGAGGCGGACGCGACGTCCCGGTGGCAATCGAGGCAGGAGAGCCCCCGGACCCTCGTATGGGCGTGGTGATCGAAGATGATCTCGCCGCTCTGGCGGCCGGCGCGCACCGAGCGCCCCTCGCTCTGCTCGGGTGCGAAGAACCGCGCGAGCATCTCCGCATCCGCCGAGCCCTGATGGCAGCTCTCGCACTTGTCGCGAGCGGGAAACGCCGGCAGCAGGCGGTCCGCCGAGCGGCGGTGGCAGCCTCCGCATCCGCCGGCGGCCTGCGACTGGTGCGCAGCGTGCGAGAAGGAGCTCATCGCCTTCGGGCTCCAGAGCTTCTCCATGAGGAGCTGGCATCCGGCGACGGCGGCGAATACGAGAGCGGCGCTGAGCCATCCCGATCCGACGATCAGTCCCGCGCGCAAGAGTCGTCTCAGCTCGACCATCATGTCCAACGCCTTCAGAACCTGTACCGCAAGGCGGTCTCGAGGATGTGCGTCGTCTCCTCGTCATCACGCTCGACGGTGTAGCGAATCCTCGCCGAGAGCCCGCCGTAGATCTCGCAATTCACCCGCAGGAATCCGAACCGGACGTGGTCGCGCTCCGCGAGGGTGTACCGGTCTTCCTTGTACAGAGCGTATCCCGTGCCGATCTCCAGGGTGAGGATCTCGAGCAGCTTCTGCTCGTAGAACCCCTCCACCTCCCACATCCGGTCGATCCCTGTCTCGTAGAGATTGCCGGTCACGCTCCAGCGGGATCCCGCGAGCGGCCACTTCTCGAGCGTGCACGTCGCCCAGTACCGCTCGAACTCGTGGTTGAAGGG
>JAFGKN010000688.1 GCA_016928605.1 Planctomycetota bacterium
CTGGATTGCATGTCTCGATCTCTTCAGCGCAGCGGGGCTCTGGGCGCAGACTGCTGATGCTCCGGAGGCCGCGCCGCCGGCCGCGAGCGCCCTGAGTGGCGAAACGGGCGCCGCAGAGGCGCCGGAAGCGACGTCCCCCCTGCTCGCAGCGGCCTTCCGAAAGAGCCCGCCGGACGCCAGCGCGCCAGCGAGCCTCGTCGAGCCGTTCGGCAAGGCGCAGTCAGCGCGCTCGCCGGCGGCCGATGCCGCATCGGAATCAACGGGATCGCACGGCGCCGAGCGGGCCGCACCGGCCCGCCGCCATCCCTCGACGCTCCCCTGGATCGAGGTGGAGAGCTGGCACCTCCCCTCGAGGAGCCGGAGTCTCTTTTCCGCCTCCCCGCGAGGCGAGCTGCCGGCCTGGGCCCTCTTCCTGAGCGAGGCGCGATTCGATGCCGCGCCGCCGGAAGCGAGGATCTGCCCGCTGCCGCTCCTCTACTGCCCGCCTCCGCGGGAGTCGGGGTTCGCGCGCGCCGCGAAGCACCTCGTCCAGAGGAAGTTCTACAGCGAGGTCCGCCGCCTCATGAAGAGGACCTGGAGGCAGGAGTTCCGCGAAACTCCCACGATGAGCTACTCCAGGTACCTCGAGGGAGTGGCGGCCATCAACCAGGTGGGCAAGTCTCCCGAGGAGTATGACGTCCTCAACGCCGACTACTTCGAGAACCAGTTCAGGCAAGACGTCTTCCGCCGCTCGGATCGCGAGGGAGAGCGGGACTTCGAGATCTTCGCCTGGGGGCCGGTCGTGATCATGGACTCCGGCTCGGTCCACTTCGACCTCGGCCGCGCCGTCAGCTTCGACGTGGAGGACGATGTCGAGATCCCCGATGTGGACCGCGCGAGGCCGCTGCTCGCGTCGCGGAGCTACAAGGTCCACACGTCGATCAATCTCGGGCTCGACCCGATCGCGGCCGGCCGGCAGGACCCCACGTGGCTGGTGGACCGCTACGGGCTCACCGTGGAAGTGGATTGGCTCTCCAGCGTGCTCGGCAGGGAGATGATGACCACGGAGCTCGAAGTGGAATTCGAGCGCGACGGTGAGTTCGCGGCGATGGTCAACTTTGTCTTCAAGAGCCGCAAGTGATCCTCGCGATCGCCTGATCCTCCGCGTTCTCCGGATCCTGCGCGCTGTCCAGATCCCCCGCAGTTCCCACGGTCGCCGGATGCTCCGGATGGCCGCCGCGACGCGGTCGTCGCCGGCCGCCTCGGCGCGCCTCTGCACGCCTCGCGGCGCCGAAGAGCCCGCCGCGTCTCGGTTCGCCCGGATGCCCATCGCCGCCCGATCGCGCCAGGGCTCTCGATCTCCCGCGCTGCCCGGTCCCTCTCGATCTCGCGATTCGCCGCGGTGCTGGATGCGCGCCGATCGCCCGATCTCCCGCGCCGTCGGATGTCCCGAGATCTTTTGATCCCGCGCCTTCTCCGCCCGGATGGCCGCGGCCGGTGGAGCGCTCCAATCTTTCCCTAACCCATTCTCGGGTTGCATTCTCGGGCCCCGGCCGATAGCATCGAGGCCGCCCGTAACTCGGGAGCGAGTCGGGGCCGGAGAACGGCTCTGACAGGGTCTTTTTTCAGTCGTTCTTGCAGTCCTTACGGTCAACTGCCGGTCGCAGACGCGTGCTGGATGGCTCTCCCGCGGCTCGCTTTGTCGAGCGGGCGGGGTCGGACGGCTTGAGGTGGCGGCTTCCATGTTGGTGTTGGTCCCATGATTCACAAAGTGTCCGAGCAGTGGAACAAGATTGAAGGCGACGCGAAGCAGGTGGAAAAGCCCGAGACGGAAGAGCTGGAGCGCGTGCTGGGTCAGATTCGATCGGTCAGCAAGGTCCTGAAGAGGATGTGCGAGGTCTCGGTCACGAGGACCTCGCTCAAAAACGCCGTCAGGGAGGCTCTGCTGCCGATCATCCGCGAGCACCGCGACGAGCTCTTCCCGGAGATCGCCGAGATCAACGAGCTGAAGAGGAGGCTGGCGATCGCGGAGTCGGAGGCGGCCGCCTCCGCCGCGGCGCAGCCCGCGCTGCCCCCCGAGTTCCGGGAGCGGCTCGAGAGCTTCGAGTCGCGGATCGCGAAGATCGCCGAGCTGGAGACCAGGATCCAGGGCGATTTCACCCAGCTCGGCGAGCGCATCGACAAGGAGGGCGAGAGCCGCCGCCGCGATCTGGCGGAGCTGAAGGAGTCGCTGGGCCAGGAGCTCCAGAGCGGAGCGCTGAGCGTCGAGGAGAAGATCGGCAAGGTACAGGAGTACTTGAGACAGCTGGAGACGTCGATTCCCCAGGCGGCGGAGAAGGCCGCGGGGGAGGTGGAGACCCGGCTGCGCAGGGAGATCGAGGCCATGGTCGAAGAGCTGGGCGGAAAGCTGAGCGAGGTGGAGGAGATCCTGAGGCGCATCGAGGAGTTCGTGCCCCGCAAGGAGGCGCTCGAGGCCGTCGACCGCCGGCTGGCCTCGCTCGAGAGCACGTTCGAGCGGGTCGCCGGACAGGTCGAGTCGATCGAGTCGGCGACGCCCGAGGTGCGGAGCCTCGGCGACCGCTTCGCCGATCTCCGCAGGCAGATCTCGGACGTGACCGATCGGCTCTCCGTCACCACCGAGGGGGTCACCTCCTCGCGCGACGCCCTGGCGGCTCGCCTCGACGAGCTGCAGCACGTGCTGCGTGACGGGATCGACCGCTGGGAATCCGACCAGTCGACCATGCACGAGCGGCTCAGCTCGCTGCGCGACACGCTCCGGGATCAGCTCCAGGGCATGGGCCAGCAGGTCGCGGGCGCGCAGGCCTCCTTCTGGGGCAAGATCACCGGCAAGAAGGAGCCCGGCCTCAAGCTCTCGGCGCAGGACTTCGACGACCTGAGCTCCAAGCTCGAGGGGATCATCGGCGGCCTGGAGGCGATCATCGCACGGAAGAAGGGCGGCCGCTGACCGGCGGACCGGGACCACCGCGGGATAACCGCCCAGATACGAGAAGGGCGGCCGCTGACCGGCGGACCGGGACCACCGCGGGGCCTGCGGGCAGATCGGGCTTGCAGCGCGAAGGCGCCCCTTCGCAGACGGTCGCGGTGTCGGCTGCGCGCCGGAGCTGGCGGCCAGATGGGGCTTGCAATCCCGCCGGGGAGCCGTACATTCAGCGTTCCGCTCCGCGGCGGCTCGTCCGCCCCGGAGGCAGCGGCGAGCCCCCAGGTGTCCGCCGCGACGGCGTTGTGGTGGGAGTAGCTCAGCTGGTTAGAGCGCCAGGTTGTGGTCCTGGAGGTCGCGGGTTCGACTCCCGTCTCTCACCCCACCTTTTCATACTCGGTCTCCAACAAGCCCTGGGCAATGGCGAAGGGAATCCGCGGGAGTCCCCACGCGGGACGGGGATGAACCGGCGTAGTGAGCGCGTGCTCCGACGGCGAAGACGGTGGCTGACTGCTTCAAGTACCGGAACAAGCTCGGGCTCGACACGGCGATCGAATCGCTGAGTGAGGCTCTTCCTCAGGGAGAAGCGGTGTAGCCCTGACGAGCTCCTGCGGTTCGCCCGCACGTGCCGCGTCGAGAAGGTGATGCGCCCCTACATCGAGGCTCTCCTGTGAAGCGCGGGAAGATCAGGAACGTCGCCGCTTCCGTCCGGCAGCGCCACCTCAACGAGGCGCACGCTTCAGGCCGCCC
>JAFGKN010000689.1 GCA_016928605.1 Planctomycetota bacterium
AAGAGCGCCTCCAGCCGCTTCCTCGCGCGCTCGAGCGTCGCCCGCAGGGCGGGATCCTCCCGAACATCCACCCGGTCGCCGAGCCGGTCGAGGAGTTTCAGAAAATCCCGGCGGCCGGAGTTGCCCGCGGCGATGATCGCACTTCGCAGGAGCCCCTCGAACCGCGCGCGCTTCACGGCGCTGCGGGCGAAGCGGCGGGCGAAGCCCTCGCGGTCGAGCGCGGCCAGGTCCGCGAGGGGCGGGAAGACGTTCTCCTCGCGCGGCGCGGTTTCCGGGTCGCGGGCCTGGCGGTCGGGGCGGTTCCAGGGGCACACCTCCTGGCAGATGTCGCAGCCGAAGACGAGCTGTCCGATGCGCTCTTCCAGCTCGGGGGGGATCTCGCCGCGGTGCTCGATGGTCAGGTAGGAGATGCAGCGGCGCGCGTCGAGGACTCGAGGCTCGATGATGGCGCCTGTGGGGCACGCGTCGATGCAGAGGCGGCACTCCCCGCACCGGTCGCGGGCGGGGGGATCCGGAGGCAGCTCGAGGGTCGTCAGGATCGCGCCGAGGAAGAAGAACGAGCCGCGCTCCGGATCGATCGAGCACGTGTTCTTGCCGATCCAGCCGACGCCCGCCTCCTGGGCCCACGACTTCTCCAGCACCGGGCCCGTGTCGGCGTACCATCGCGCTCCGGCCGCGTGCTCCTCGCGGATCCAGCGGCAGGCGCGGCGCAGGCGCGGCTCGATGATGCGGTGATAGTCCTCGCCGCGGGCGTAGCAGGAGATCTCGCCGCGGTCGGCTCGCGGAGCTGCGATGCCGTACGACGAGGCCGCGCGGTAGTCGAGGGCCGCGACGATGACGGTTCGCGCGCCGGGGAGGACCTCGCGAGGGTCGACCCGGCGCCGGCGGTTGCGAGCGAGGTACTCCATGCTCGCGTGATGGCCCCGGCGGAGCCACTCCTCGAAGAGATCCGCGCCGGGGGCTCGCCCCGCGCGCGCGAAGCCCACCCGGTCGAAGCCCTCGCGGAGGATCCGCTCGCGGATCGCCTCGCGCAGCTCGGCGGCCGGCTCGCTCACGGCGGTCCTCCTCGCCTCCGCAATCCTCGAGCGATCGCGGCGGCGGGATCCGCGATCGCGCTTTCGACGCGTCGGCGTTTGCGGCTCACGGCGCTCGATCCTCCCCGGTCACGGCACGAAGCGCATCAGTGAACGATCCGGAAGCCGGAGGGCTCGCCCGCGCGGGGCTCCTCCTCCTCCACGTCGACCGAGCTCACCCGCGCCATGGACGGTCCCTTCCAGCACCAGTCGATCATCTCCGAGACGCCGCCGGGCTCTCCCTGCAGGAGAGCTTCGACGTCTCCGCCGGGCAGGTTCCGGACCCATCCGTCCAGATGCAGGTCGCGCGCCTTGTCGAGCGCGGACCACCGGTAGGCGACGCCCTGCACGCGCCCGGAGATTCGCAGGCGGACGCGGCGCAGAGCGGGGCTGTCCGGAGGCTCGTTGCTCATGGTCTGTGTCCTCCTCTCGCGGATGTCAGCCTGCGGCCCAGCCCCAGCACGAGGGGCGAGATCCAGACGGCGATCGTGATGCATCCCAAGGCCGCGGCCCACGGTCGGCCGAAGAAATCGAGCCAGGACTCCGCCTTCGTCCAGTTCTGGATGAAGGTCTCCTCCAGCCGGTCGCCGAGGATGATGCCGAGGACCACGGGCCCGAGGGGCACGCCGAAGGCCTCCAGCAGGAATCCGATGACGCCCATGCCGAGCATGACCCAGACGTCGAAGTAGTTGCCGCTGATGGCGTACGAGCCGACGATGCTGAAGAGCAGGATCAGCGGCAGGAGGATCCGCCGCGGCACGCGCACGATCAGGCTGCCGGCGCGGATGGCGAGGAAGCCGAGCGGGATCAGCACCAGGTTGGCCGCGATGAACATCAGGTAGATCCCGTAGACGAGGCTCGCCTGCTTCTCGAAGATGGCGGGGCCCGGCGTGATGTTCTTCATCAGGAGCACCCCGATGACGATCGCGGTCACGGAGTCTCCGGGGATCCCGAAGACGAGCGAGGGGATCCAGGCCCCGGCGAGCGCAGCGTTGTTGGCTCCGGTCGCATCGGCGACTCCCTCGACCGAGCCGCGCCCGTACTCGCTGGGCCTGCGGCTGAACCGCTTGGAGGCGGCGTAGGAGATCCACGCGCCGATGTCGGCTCCGGCTCCGGGCAGCATCCCGACGAAGGAGCCGATCAGGCTGGAGCGCAGCGCGTGCAGCTTGCGCCGCCAGAGAAGCGACAGCGGCGGGCCGAACAGGGAGCGGACGCCGCGCAGCAGCCATCGCAGGGGCTCGAAGCCGGCGGATCTCTCCCCGCCCGCGCGCGGCCCGATCGAGGCCGCGAGAGCCGCCGGGGGCTGGATCACGTTGCGGAGCACCTCGGAGATTCCGAAGAGGCCGATCATCGCGGGGATGAAGCTCACTCCCGAGATCAGCTCGTCGCGGCCGAACGTGAACCTCGGCTGGCTGTGGACGGCGCTCAGACCCACCGTGGCGAGAAGGAGGCCGATCAGGAGCGCGATCACCCCCTTGAGGAGCGAGTCGCGCGAGACCACGACGGCGCAGCTCAGCCCGAGCAGCGTGAGCCAGAAGTACTCGAGCGTGCTGAAGCGCTCGGCGGCGACGGATGCGAGCTGCGGGGCCGCCACGATCAGCACGAGGACGCCGATCAGGCCGCCGGCCACGCTGAAGACGAGCGATGTTCCGAGGCAGAGCTCCGGCCGCCCGGACCTCGTGATCGCGAAGGCGTCGTCGGCGTAGGCGGCGGAGGAGGGCGTCCCCGGGATGCGGATCAGAGCCGTGGGGATGTCGCCGGCGAAGATGGCGCAGGCCTCGAGCGCGACGATGGCGGCGAGAGCCTCGACGTCGCCGAGGTAGAAGGTGAGAGGAACGAGCAGCGCGACGGCCATCGTCGCCGTGAGGCCGGGGATCGCGCCTACGAAGAGGCCGTAGGCCGACGCGAGGACGACGATCCCCAGAACGTGGGGCTGGAAGAACCGCGAGAGTGCGTCCTGGAGAGCGTCGATCACATCACCACCCGAGCACGCCGCGAGGCAGCTCCACCCGCAGGATGTGCGCGAAGAGCTCGTAGACGAGAGGGACCATCAGGACCGAGACGGCGAGGCTCGTCCGCCAGCGGTTGCCGAGCCGCACCAGCAGGACGAGGAGGATGGCGCCCGCGGTGAGGACGAAACCGATGCTCTCCGCGAGCAGCGCGTAGAGAGCGACCGCCGCCAGCACCTCCGCGAAGTGGATCCAGCCGGACCTCGTCGCCGCGCTGAGCGATGCGAGCGCCGCCCGAGCCTCAGGGGAAGCTCTCCCACGCGAGACCGCCAGGAGAGCGAGCGAGACGGCGAGGAGACCGAGCAGGATCAGCGGGAACGCGTAGGGCCGGACGGGGCTGCGGCGGAGGGACGCGAAGGCCTCGCTCCGGAGTAGCCTTCCGAGCGTCTCGTCGGTCCGCTCGAGCCGTCGCCGGAAGGCATCCGGAGGCTCCCAGCTCGTGTCGTACCACTCCCTCCGGAGCAGATCGGGGAACGCCTGGCCGCTCACGAGGACCTCGCCGCGCGCGACCCTCTCGAGCGCCCGGCGGAGGATCGCCGCGCGACCCGACGGCGTCCCCGGAGGAACGCCGATGCCGCGCCAGCCGCCCATCGACCAGTCGACGCCCTGCGAGCGGAAGGTGGGCACGTCCTCCGCGCCCGGCGCCGGATCGTCCGACATCACCGCCAGGGCCCGGATCCTTCCGGCGAGGAGCAGGGTTCGCGCCTCCGGCAGGCTGCAGCAGACGACGTCGACTCCGCCCGAGTTGAGCTCCTGGAGCGAGGGCCCGGCCCCGCCCGAGGGCACCCAGCGGATGGCCTCGGCCCCCAGACCGACCGACGTCAGCCAGCCCGCGAGCGCGAGGTGCCAGATGCCGCCCGTGGCCGTTCCCGATGCCGTGAGCGCGCCGGGCCGGCTGCGCACCTCATCCGTCAGCTCGGCGATGTCCCGCCAGGGGGCGTCCGAGCGGACGAAGAGAGCGGCCGCGTCCCGGTTGAGCAGCAGGAGCGGCTCGAAGTCGCGCCACGAGATGCTGGTGAGCCTGCGCCAGTGGAGCATGTTGATCTCGACCGTCATCATCGTGAGCGTGTAGCCGTCGGGGCGGGCGCGGGCGCCGCGGCTGTGGCCGGTCACCCCCGCGCCCCCCGTCGCGTTGAGCACGTTGACCGGCACGTCCAGATCGGCCTCGAGATAGGCCGCGAGCTGGCGCGAGATGCGGTCGGTTCCCCCGCCGACGGCCCAGGGGCAGACGAGGAGAATCGAGCGGGATGGGAAACGGCTCTCGGGCCCGCAAGCGGGCGCGCCCACGAGGAGGGCGATCGATGCCAGGAGGGCTGCGGCGCGTCGCATGACGCATCAATTCAGTTGAGGAGGTAGGACTTCCAGTAGCTGCTGGGCGCCGTGTCTCCGTGGGGCTTTCCGGGCCAGCCTCCGGTCTCGGCCGCGGGCTCGGCGTCGGTCTCGCCGGGCGCCGTGTACTCCTCGACCGCCAGGAACGGCTCGGCGCCGCCGGAGCCCGTGCTCGCGAGCTGCAGCCCCAGCAGCACCATCGCTGCCTTCGCAGTGGAGCCGTCGGCCGCGGGAGGCGAGAGCCACTGCTCGAGCAGCTGGACGTTCTGCGCCATCGAGTGGAGGTACTCGCTGAACGAGAGATCCGCGGCGCCGGCGTCTCCGGACCAGCCGGCGCTCGAGCGGAAGAGCTCCTCGAGCTTGCGCAGGAGGTAGAGAATGGACTCCTCCAGCTTCTCGACGCTCTGAAGGGCGCTCTCGGAGCCGTCCAGCTTCCTCCGCAGCGACTCGAGCTCCACCAGCTGCCTGCGAAGCTCACGGGCAAAATCTTCCTGATTCCAGGCCATCGCTCACTCCAGGCCAGAAGCGAACCGCTCAGCTCTCTCGAGGCCTGTCCAGCCGGAGGCCGCGCCCTGCGCCGCGCGATGGTTCCCGGAGCCCTTCGAATTCCCCGAAGGCTTCCGGACCGCGCTCCGCTTGAATCCACGCCTCCGGGCGATGGCGATGCGGCGGCGCGGCTCCCCGGTCGAAGCGCTCACGTTTCAGGAACGTCCTTCGTCCGCTGCTCCTGGAGCCTCACCGTCGCCGCCCCGCGGCGAGAAGCGGAGGTGCCTTCCCTCTGGCCGCCATCCTCAAGGTCGATGTCAGTGAAAGGGCTGGGATTCTATCGAAAAGGCATCGGCGGAGCCAGAAAAAACAGGCTCGGTTCGTTGTCGCCGCTCCGCCTGCGGGGCATGAGGGGGACGGGATCCTACCTTCGCACGAACCGTGCTTCGGTCTTCCCCCGCCGCATCCGTGCTGTTACAATAGGCGCCTCACGGCCCGGCGGGCATGCTGCGCAGCAAGGTTCCGGCGGGCTATCGGAGCTGAAGATTCGCGGCTGAGCCGAACGCTCAGCACTAGTCTCATCCTTCAACGGAGATATCGCGGGGAGATCCGCAGGCTGGGATCTCCGCGCCGGAGGAGCCATGACTTCAAGAGTCGAACGTTTCTGGATCCTGTTCATCCTGCGCTTCGCGTTTGGATTCTTCATGGTGGTCGCGGCGATCAACATCTTCAGCTACGGGGGAGCGCACGAGTTCGGTCCGGACAGGTTCGCGCGCGACATGACCGCGAAGTACGAGGGGAACTGGATGGGGAATCTGCTGCCCATGGTGGACATCGGGCCGAAGGAGGTGAGAGACGAGCAGGGCAACGTGAAGCAGCAGGCCGTGGAGGATCTGGTCCACCCCACCTACTTCTTCATGCTCGCGCTGCCCTTCCTCTTCGCCATCCTGTCGGTTCCGATCCTCACGGGGCTCCTCATCCGGCCGGCGTTCCGCTTCGCGGCGCTGCTCTTCGTCTGCCTCGGCATAGGGAGCTACATCGGCGGCGGGGTGCCCGCGGCCACGGCGTACGATTTCTTCTTCGCGTTCCTGCTCTGCGTGGGGCTCCACTACATGGGGCAGGGGCGGCAGGAGGCCGTCGAGGCCGCTGCGTAGCCGGATGCGCCGGGCGAGCCTGCCGCATCTCGGACTCCTGCGGCGCGAAGGGCGCCGGAACGCAGAGGCCTTGCTGAGCCTCCGAGACGCGAGCGACTGCGATGCGATGGTCTGAGCCCTCGGAGAGCCGGGGCATCTTCTTCGAGTCCTACTCGGGCCCGCAGTCCGGATTCCTCTCGTTCTCGCTCCCGGCGATGGGGACCGAGAGCCGTTTTCTCCTGAGGGCCGATGACTCCAGGGGGCTGAGGAAGACCGTGCAGGAGGTCTTCGACCTCGTGCACGGGCTCGAGCAGAAGCTCTCCAAGTTCCTCCCCGAGAGCGAGGTCTCCCTCGTGAACCGGCTGGCGGCGGTCCGGCCGGTGGCGGTCGGAGAGGATCTCCTCTTCCTGCTTCGCCGCGCGCGCGAGGCCTGGGAGCTCACGGAGGGCGCGTTCGATCCCACGGTGGGGGGGCTGCTCGCGGCCTGGGGGCTCGTGGACCTCAGGGGGCGGCTGCCCGCCGATGAGGAGATCGAGGCTCTCCTGCGCGCGCGGGGCATGGACCGCGTGATCGTGGACGACGAGCGGCGAGAGGTCCGTTTCGACGGGCCCGGCGTCTCCGTCGACCTCGGAGGCATCGCCAAGGGCTACGCGGCCGATCGGGCCGCCGAGCGGCTGCGCCGGGCCGGCATCGAGGCCGGCGCCGTGATTGCCGGAAGGTCGACGCTCCTGTGCTGGGGCGCTCCGCCGGGCGAGGCCCGGTGGCGGGTCGGCGTGGTCCACCCGGAGGACCCGGGCGAGTTCCTCTGCACGGTGCTCGCCGAGCCGGGCGCGATCTCATCCTCCGGTGCGTACGAGCGCTTCGTGCGGGTCGGCGCGAGAGACTGCGGCCATGTGATCGATCCCCGCACGGGCCGGCCGGCGCGCTGCGTGAAAGGCGCCACGGTCTGGACCTCGTCGGCTCTCCTGGGCGATGTCCTCTCGACGGCGCTCTTCGTGCTCGGAGAGAGAGCCCTCGAGCCCGGCGGATGCGCGGAGCGGCTCGCGAGGGCCTGGGCGGCGGAGGACGAGCCGGCTCGGGTGTCCGTCCTGCTCATCGAGCCCGACACCCGGGTCTGGGGCGGGCTGCGGATCGAGGAGCGCCACCAGGGGCCCGCGGCCTTCGTCCGGCAGTGAGGGCGCAGCCCTCCATTCCCTCGGGTGCTGGCGCGCCCGGATGCCCTCGGCCTTCATCCTGCCTCGACGGCGGGATGACCGAATTCTGTCTGGCACCCGCTCGTCCCGATGCATAAGATAAGGTGCGCATGCATTCCTCCAGGATGTGTGCTGCGCGCCGACGGCGAGGGGGGCGGCCGGTGGGGGTGCTGCCTGCGCCGGCAGATGGTCCTGCCGATGGTATCGAGGTATCGACCACCTTTAGAGCGAGAAGAAGCCCTCATGAGCGAGATCAACAACAGTGAAGGTTCCGTGAGCCGCCGGGAGTTCCTGGGCGGCACCGCCCTGACGGCAGCGGGAGCAGCCGTCGGGATCTCCGTCTACTTCCGCGACTGGAGGAAGTTGGGGCCCGACCTGCCCTCGCTGAGCGCGCGCGAGGAGGACCGCGTCCGCCTCGGCTTCATCGGGGTGGGGAACCGCGGAGGCGCGCTGCTGCGCACCTCGCTCCAGGTGCCCGGAGCCCTGCCGGTCGCCGTGGCCGACGTCCAGAAGGAGAAGAGGGACAGCTGCGCCAAGGACATCCGCGCGCAGATGGAGACGAAGATCGGCGACCCCGACTTCAAGGTCGAAACCTACGACGACTACCGCCGCGTGCTCGACGACAAGGAGGTCGAGGGCGTGGTCATCGCCACGCCGCACTACCTCCACGGCCCCATGGCGATCGACGCCATCGAGGCCGGAAAGCACGTCTACTGCGAGAAGGCCCTCGCCTTCACGATCGGCGAGAACCAGGACATCTACCGCCTCGTGAAGGTCGAGAAGCGGAAGACACCGCAGGGGTACGATCTCGTCTTCCAGGTGGGGCACCAGCGGCACTACTCTCCTCTC
Source organism: Planctomycetota bacterium (assembly GCA_016928605.1). Lineage (GTDB taxonomy): Bacteria > Planctomycetota > UBA8108 > UBA8108 > UBA8108 > JAFGKN01. The sequence goes on from JAFGKN010000689.1 coordinate 8,073, forward strand.
TACCAGCGCGTCAAGGACATGGTGGAGTCGGATCACATCGGCGACATCGCCGCCATCCGCGCGCAGTGGAACCTGAACGACGAGATCAGCCGGCCTCTGGCGGATCCCGAGCTGGAGAAGGTGGTCAACTGGCGGCTCTACAGCGACCTCTCCGGCGGCCTCACCACCGAGTACGCCACGCACCAGATCGACGTGGCCAACTGGCTGCTGGGCACCCATCCCGACTCGGTCTGCGGCTTCGGCGGCGTCGACTTCTACACCGAGGACAACCGCGACACCCACGACAACATCAACCTGATCTTCGACTACACCGTCCCGATCCCGAAGCGCGACTCGTACGGCCGTGTCGTCAAGGAGAAAGGGGAGACCGTGTACCTCCTCCACGAGGAGGGGCCGCTGAAGGGCCGGCGCAAGACGCGCAAGGTCCGCTTCATGTACATGTCGAACATGGCGAACGCCCACCTGACGGCCTCGGAGATGGTCCTCGGCCGCTACGGGACGATCGAGGTCGCGCTGGCCGGCGGCGAGTTCTTCAAGGAGAAGAAGGCGCGGCAGGATCCCCGCCGCATAGCGGAGGGCACGAACCCGGCCCGCGCGCACCAGAAGAGCATCGTGGCCTCGGGCGCCACGGTCGACCCGAGCACGGCGAGCCTCACGCGCAAGCAGGGCGATCCCATCTCCGGCGAGGTGGAGGATCGCTACCACTGGACCCGGTACATCGAGCCGATCAAGGGACAGTACGACCAGGTCGAGACGCTGCTCGCCATGGAG
>JAFGKN010000690.1 GCA_016928605.1 Planctomycetota bacterium
CGATGCGAGCACCCTGTCCGGAGGAGGAACGCCGGCGCGCAGCGCTCCGCCGCGCTTCGCGGCCGCGCCCTTGCGGGCCAGATCGGCCAGCTCGTGCTCCACGCACCGCGCGATCCAGTTGCGGAACTGCGCCTGCGACCGCTTCTCGTAGCTGTGGAGATCCGCGAACGCCCTCATCAAGGCCTGCTGCACCAGGTCCTCCTGCTCGTACAGTATCTCGAGCCTGCGGCCGGTGCGGAGGGCGACGATCCTCCGCACCCGCGGCAGGTAGCGCTCGAAGAGGACCTCGAGCGCCTTGCGGTCTCCCTGCTGGGCCGCGAGGACGAGGACGGTCGTGTCGGGCGGGAGGGCGTCCGAGAGCGGGGGAAGGTCGTGGTCTGCGCTGGTCATCGTCATCTTTCGGCTCGTGCTCGGCCGCTCACCGGATCCGGATCGAAGGGCGCACGCCAATCGACGCGGCCCTTCCATGCGATGGATAGCCCTCCTTGAAGTCGATGCGCGCGCGCGCCGCGGTCTCCATGAAGGAGCCGCCGCGGATCGGGACATCTCCCAGCGGAGGCTCGCCGTACCGCGGCATCGGCGAGCCCGCGGGAAGAGAGGAGTCCATGCTGAGAGCCGGACCGCTGCACAGCTCCCACACGTTCCCGATCATGTCATGGAGGCCGAAGCGGTTCGGAGCGAAGCTCCCCACGGGCGCGTGAAACAGATGCCCGTCATCGAGCCACTCCTCGTAGGCCGCCAGCCCGAAGCCGCCGAGGCGCTGGCACGCGGCATCGGCCAGGTTGGCGTGGCCCTGGAGCGACTCCTTCTCGGCGCCCGACGGCCACGGCCCGGTGGTGCCCGCGCGCGCGGCGTGCTCCCACTGCTCGGCGGAGGGGCAGGCGTACTCGAACCGCCGGAACAGCTCCCGCACATCCTGGGAGCTGGTCCCCTCGACGGGGTGCAGCAGGCCGAGACTCCTTCCTGCCACCTTCACCGCCGGGCCGAGATGGCTCGGGTTGTCGCCGGCGAGACGAAGCCACTGCCCCTGCGTCATCTCAAACTTGGAAAGCAAGAAGGGCCGGATTCTCCCCGGCTGCCTGTGGTTCGCCCTCCTCGGCCTCGGAGGGCCGTCCGGAGGAATCAGGACGAAGACGAGGCCCGTCTCCTCCGTGATCTCGAGACGCCCATCCTCGCCCCGCGCCGGCAGCGCGCCGCTCCGCAGATCGCCGAACTCCCAGAGCCCGCTCTCCGGATCGCGGCCGAGGGGGACGAGCCCCGCCTGCACCGGGAGCTTCAGGCCGTAGTACTGCGGGCACTGATTCTCATCGGCGGTCGACCGGATCGCCTCGGACCACTTCTCCTCGCTCTCCACGAGCGAGATCCGCGCGATGCGCTGCATGTCCTCCACGAGGCGATGGAGGCCCAGCACCGGGCTGCGGAGCTTCAGGAACTCCAGCTGGTACACGAGACCCGCGAGCGCGTCGTGATGCCACTGGTCGCGCTGGTCTCGAAAGAACCACCGCCCCTCCTTGAAGATGGGGCCCCTCAGCAGGTCCCGCCTGTCCCGGGTGCACTTGATCCGCGCCGCAAGGGTGTCTCGCCTCGCCTGCAGCACCAGGGGGTTTTCGCGCGTGGCCGGGTTCTGAAGGCTGGTCAGCCTGGTCTCGAGGAGAAAGAGCTCGCGCGTCAGGACCTGCAGCTCCGAGTCCGCGAGCGCGTCCAGCTTCGTCCACGGATGATAGAGCGGGAACTGCGAGACCTCCGTGATCTCGACGTGCCATCCCCGCCCGCGGAGACGCTCGAGCGCAGCCTTGTGCTCCGGGAGCCGAGAGGCAAGGCTCGAGGTGTCCGCAAGCCAGCGTTCCATCTGGTCGTGATTCTTGAGTGCGGTGAACTCGTAGAAATCGACCTGCTCGACGAGCTCGAGGAGCTTGTTGGCGTCGGACAGCCGGAGGACGTCCCGCCGGGCCTCCGCTTCCGCGTCGCGCGCCGCGAGGGCCTGGTTCTTGGCCTCGGTCTCTACCCTTCGGGCTCGCGACTCGATGAAAGCCGTGGCCACCAGAGCGGCGACGAGGACCAGGATCGTGACGCACGCGGCCGCGGCCACCGCGCGGTTGCGTCCCACCCACTTCGAGAGCTCGGCGACGGCGCCGGTGCGGTGGGCCTGGACCACGCGTCCCTCGACGTAGGCCTGCAGATCCTCGGCCAGCGCGTCCATGCTCTGGTAGCGCTGCTGCCTCCGCCTCGCCATGGCCTTCTCGCAGATGGAGACGAGTTCCGCCGGAGCGGCCGCGTGAAGCTCGCCGGGGGGCTGCGGAGGGCCCCTCTCGAGGCGGCGGAGGATTTCCCGCGAGCTCGCCGACTCGCCGGGAAGCGTGTACGGCGCCTGTCCGGTCAGCAGCTCGTAGAGCATGGCGCCGAAGGCGTACACGTCGGAGCGCTCGTCGACGGCGTCGAGCCGGCCAGCCGCCTGCTCGGGAGCGATGTACGAGGGAGTGCCGAGGATCGTGCCCTCGAGGGTCGGCGTGGGCGCCTCCGATGGCTCGAGCGCCGGCGAGGAGACGGCGGGCGGCTCCGGCCCGCGCTCTCCCTCCGGAGCGGCGGGCGGCGGCGGCG
>JAFGKN010000691.1 GCA_016928605.1 Planctomycetota bacterium
AGAATATCGTCGACTGAGTGCAACGAAGCCGGCGGACGAAATGGCCGCTCAAACTGACAATGACTTATGAAATGGGGCACTAAGGCTGGACCCGCGAGCTCTGGGCAGAAAGGCGAGAAGTCGTCGCAACAGGCCGGTGGAAGCTCCATCTGATGCTTGCGGACGATGGCGAAGCCATGGTCATCGGCCGCGTCCCCACGGACGAAGAGGTCGCCAAGGGGACGCGGCTCACGTGGTACTGCGTGCGGGCCACTCGGAGATCTTGCGGACCACGAGGAGGGGTTAGTTGAGACATCGGACGCCGTCGGTCCGGTCGACATCGATTCCGATGAATCACCACCGGATGTTCTGTGCAGTATGCTGGCTGTCGCTCTGGTATACCGGTGCTCCCTGCGGTGGCCATACCGGGTCGATCGGGTCAGCGGAGAAGGTGAAGACTTCGAGATGCATGTCAAGCGTTTGCGTGCTGCAATCCTCGTCGAACTGACTCGCGTAGGTGCGAACGCCGGCATACGCGATATCGACCAGCTGATGGTACTCGCCATCCTGCCTGAATCTGTTGACCGCAGCCAACGCCCCTTCGTAATCCTCCTGCCGCCGAAGGGCCACCGTGAGGATGTAACAAGCACCAGCCTCCAGGAGTTTGTCGCGTTCCTTCTCGGGCCGAGAAAAAAGCAGATTCGCGCGCTTCTCGGCGATGCCGAGGAGCTCAGCGACCTGTTTGTCGCGCTGTGCACCTCTTCGCCCCTCGGTCAAGAAAGCGAGCGAATAGCCGAGGCCACTCAGGAGGTTGAGGTCATCCCGATATCGCCGCAGTGCTTCGCGGAAGCAGTCTGCTGCTTCCTCGCAGCGGCCGTCCCAGAGAAGCGGCCAGCACTGAAGGCGACTCCTGAGCGATCCATCCACATGAGCCGCCCATTCCAGCTCCTTGACTCGATCGCCGAGCTGGTGGTAAACCGCCGCGATCCATCTCGCCGCCCTTTTCCGTTCCGGCTCGGGCATCCCGTCATGGAGCTCGTTGAAGACATACTCCGCACCCTCGGGATCTCCGCTGAGGTAGTAGGCTTTCCCGAGCAAGAGAGCTGGCTCCTGCAGCTCCGGCCACCTTCCCCACGCCCGGTAGAAATCGTCGATAGCGCCGCGGTAATCCTCGAGCTCCAATCGCGCGATTCCCCGCTCGATCCGCGCCTGGAGGGAGGCGCCGACGAACGGCTCCTCGGCAGCACCGAGAAGCTCATTGTACGCTAGCGCGGCGACGCTCCAGTTCCCTGCGTGCAGCTCTTTCTGCGCTCGAAGCCACGCTCGTTCCCAGGAGGACAGCTCATCGGGATCCGCCAGAATACCTGTCGCGGCTCTCTCGGTGAGCCCGTCAGGGCCGACATCGGATTCCAAGGACTGCTCCTTTTTCAGAAGACGCAGCGGGACAAATCTCCTGACGGGTCGATGGAGCTCAGCCAAGAGAGCCTTGGCCTCCTCGGACTGTCCAAGGAGGATGTGCGAGAGCAGAAGGAAGTAGTAGGCCTCCGGCCGTTCGGGGAGCTCGCGGGTCATCCGCTCGAGCTCTTTCGATATCCCTCTCAACTCGTTCTCGTTCTGCCTGTCCGGACGGAAATCCTCGGGGAGCAAGGCGGCTGCTGGCTCTACTGAAAGGGCGCCTGCGACCTCTCGGCCCGAGGCGGCGCTCGAGGAAAGGCGGCTTCTCAGCACCAGCATGGCGGCCTCGCGGACGATAGTTCCGTACTCGGCGCCTGCTCCAGGCTCATGTAGAGCGGTGTTCCGAGCAGGCCGCCGCTGATCGTCAAGCTCTCCTGTCCTTCCAGTCGTGCGAGACCGAAGTCGAGGATCCGCAGGCGTCCTTCCGAATCGAGGATCAGGTTCGAGGGCTTGATGTCGCGATGGATCACTCCCCTCGAGTGCGCGTGCTGGAGGCCGTCGGCGACATCGGTGAAGATTTCAGCCAAGTTGAAGAAGTAGCGGCCGTCGTCCTTCTTCCCGAACGGCGTTGCCGCATCCGGCTCGGCGTTCTTGATCTTTCCCAGGATCCGCGAGAGCGTCTCCCCGTTCGTCGCGGCGCCGGCCGCCGCGGTTTTGTGCTCCGATGAGCGGAATCGCCTCACTATCATGGATGGTGCCGCGGACCGGCTCGGCGGCGTGCGAGGAAGCGCCGCGGTCGGCGTGCACCGCGGCCGAGAGGTTCGTTCCGGCCCGGCGCTTTCTATCCGTTCGGTCAAGTCGCATGGCGCGCGCAACGCGAATCTGGCTCATCACCTGTCTCCTCTCCGTCCCGGCTGGCACCGTGCGCGCGCAGGCGCCGCTCCAGAGCCGGCCGAGGCCGCCGGGGACGCTCGCCGGGAAGACGGTCTTCCTGAGCCCCGGGCACGGCTTCTACTTCCATGACACCCTGGGCTGGATCACGCAGAGGGGCAACAACAACAGCCTCGTCGAGGATTTCCTCAACGCCGAGCTCGCCTGCCAGCTCCTCGCCGCCTATCTCGAGAACGCCGGAGCGGATGTGTGGACCTGCCGCGACCGCTGCCACAGCACGGTCGAGGTGATCGTCGAC
>JAFGKN010000692.1 GCA_016928605.1 Planctomycetota bacterium
GCCGCTCCGCTCGAGCGGCGCGGAGGCGGATCAGCGGCCGGAGAGTCCGCTGCGTGGCCGCGAAGATGCCGCGGCGGCCCGCTGCATCCGCCCAGGGAAGCGCATCGCCGGTGAAGGGATAATATCTGGTAACCGTTCAGCGGCGCTGAGCGGAGCGGGAGAAGGCCAGATCTGCGTGGACACGCCTGGCCGCTCCGCTCGAGCGGCGCGGAGGCGGATCAGCGGCCGGAGAGTCCTCTGCGTGGCCGCGAAAATCTCACGGCGGCCCGCTGCATCCGCCCAGGGAAGCGCATCGCCGGTGAACGGATAATTTCTGTTTTTGGCTTGCTTCCTGCGCGGGCCTTCCATTAGCTTGACTTCCGGACATCGAGAAATCCGCGGCGGACACGGAGGTCGAGAGGGCGATGATGATCCGCAGACGACTGTCTCTCCTCCTCTGGCTCCTCGCCCTGACGAGAGCCTCGTGGGGACAGATCACTCCCGACACGTCGTTCATCCTGCGATCGGTGGATGAGTTCTCCTCCCTGCGGAGGCTCCTCTCCGATCCCGCGAGCTGGAGCGTTCTGGAGCGCGCATCCGCGAAGTATGCGGTCTGGATGGTCAGCACCGAAGCCGAGACGTCTCCCGCCGCCGGCGATGCCCCGGAGGGCGCGAAAGATGACCGGCCGGTCTTCCTGCACCACTTCGATCTGGCCGGCCGGCGCGGCCTGTCCTCCAAGCTCTACCGCATCTCCTTCCGCGTCGAGGAGCCAGAGGGCGGCGAGCTCCAAATCACCGTGCTTCCCGAGAGATTCGTCCCCCGGCAAGAGCCGTTCGAGCACGGACTGACTCTCGCATCGGCCGTCGATCTCGTGATCTTCCGCGCACTCATCCTCGACGACGTCGTGGCGCACCAGATCACGGCTGCCCTCGAGGGACGGCTCGTGGTCTCCTTCCGCCTGCGGCGGGATCCGCTGCCGCCGGACATATGGGAGGAGAGGACCTACGAGGCCACCTTCTATCTGAGGGAGACCGACGGCGAGGAGATCGCCCAGCTCCGATACGATGTCATCTACGATCCAGGCAGACGGCGCGTGACTCGGATCATCATCCAGCAGAAAGAGGCATGGACGGGACCGCATCGGAAGGAGGAGGCGGGCGCCGGCTGACGGAGAGCGACGCGGTGGAGATCTCCGGAGCAGAGCGAGGGAAGCGCTGAGGGATCATGGGGATGTCGAGGCCATCGGCGGAGCGGGATCGGCTGCTGAGACACGGAGAAGCGCCGGCCGCCTGGAAGCGGGTCGAGCGGGCTCTTCGCCAGATGCCCCTCGGCCCATCCCTCGAGGCGTTCCTCAGCGAGTCTCTCACCCTCGCGCTCCATTTCCTCGCCCACGCGGAGGCTGAAGGCTGGATCCGCGCCGTCCGAGCCAGAGCGCATCGGAGCGGAGAGCTTTCCGAGCGGCTCGAAGCGCTGCTGCTCGCGATGAGCCTGCGCCTCCTCCTTTCGATGCGGCGATACCCGGAAGCTCGCCGACTCGAGGCGTCGATCGCGTGGGAAGCGATCAGCGACGTGCGGTGGGTCGCCGACCTGCGTCTCTACTGGCATCTCCGGCACAGCAGGCTCGGGGAAGGCCTGCGCCTGCTCGGGAGCCTCCGCTGCCCGCCGCCGCGGCCGTACGATCTCGCCAGCCGTCTGCGCATCCTCGCGGCCTTCCATCTCCACTGCGGAAGGACAGCGCGCTGCCATCGCGCCTGCAAGGCGGCTCTCCGTCACCTCGGCGGAGACTCCAGCCTGCGCGGCCGCCTGCTCGAGATCGAGCTGAGAGCGCTCCTCGGCCAGGTCGCTCTGGCGGAGGAAGACTATGGCCGGGCCCGGCGCGAGCTCGACTGGATCCTCGATGCCTCCCGCGAGTGCCATCACGAGCGATACATCAGGACCTACTCGGTGGAGCTCGCCTGGGTCGAAAGCCAGCTCGGCGACCGGAGGGAGGCCGCGCGGCTTCTGGAGAGCATCTCCCGCTTTCCGCTCAGGACGCCCTGGGACGTCTGCCAGTCCGTCCGCATCTTCCAGGCGCGAGCCGCGATCGCGCTGGAGGAGGGGAATCCCCAGGAAGCGCTCCGCTCCGTCGAGCCCGCGCAGCGGATCCTCGATGCGTTCCCCGATGAGAGACTGCAGGCTCACAACGATCTGCTGCGGGGACGCGCGATGTCTCTGCGGGTCCCGGACGATCCGAGGGGGCTCGCTCTGGAGCATCTGGTGCGGGCCGAACAGGGCTTTCGCCGCCTGGGAGAGCGCGGCCGGCTGGGCCTCAGCGCCGCTCTGGTGGCGCAGGGCGAGCATCATCTCCGCCGGCGAGCGACCGCTCTGGCGGTCCAGTGCTGCATCGAGAGCCTCGAGCTCGCCCGCCTCACCCGCCACCTTCCAGCCCGAGCGCAGGGCCTTCTCCTCAAGAGCTTCCTGCTGCTCGAGTCGGACGTTCCGGATCCGGAGAGCTTCTACGAAGAGGTGCTCCGCGACCTCGGAGTCGTCCGCGATCCGCAGCTGCTCTTCAAGGTCGTCTCCAATCTGTACATGTACAGCTGGACGATCCGCGACGGCCTCGAGCTGACGGATCTGCACATGCGCCAGCTCGAGCAGCTCCGCCGCAGGCTCGACGAGAAGGTCTACCAGAGGCTCTACCAGGACTACGTCTTGAGCCGGGTCATCGAGCGGCTGACCCGACCCGGCGGCCCGCTCGACGGCGAAGAGGAATAGAGTCCGTCAGCGGCTGCGTTCCCGCGGCCGCCGCGGGATGGGCCTGGAGAGATCGGAGAGGCGCTCGAGAGGCCCGGAGAGCCGCGGGCTCGGATCCCGCTGGAACTTCATCAGATGCCTCGTCTCGGGATGGCGGAACTCGAGCCTCCAAGCGTGCAGGAACATCCGCTTGAGGCCGATCTCCCGCGCGAGGAAGCGGTTGGCCGCGAAGTCGCCGTAGCGCTCGTCGCCCGCGATGGGGTGACCCCGGCTGGCGGCCTGGACGCGGAGCTGATGCGTGCGCCCCGTGCTCGGCCGCAGCGCCGCCAGCGTCGCCCCCGCTCGCGGGAACCTCTGGAGGATCCGGAAGGCGGACCGGGCATTGGGACGCCCTTTCGCCTGGACGCTCACGTCGGCTCGCCCCTTGCCGGATCTCTTCTCCAGGCGGTCCTCCCACTCCCCTTCGTCCCTCGGCAGCGTTCCGAGGAGCACGGCCAGGTACTCCTTCTGCACCTCCCGGTCGTGGAGCGCCTCCTTGAGAGCCAGAGCGGCCTCGGGGCGGAACGCGCAGAGGATGAGACCGCTCGTCTCCAGGTCGAGCCGGTGGACGAGGTAGACCTGGCGCGATCGCCCGCCGCTCTCCTCCGCGCGGTAGAGCTCCCGCGAGAAATCGTAGGGAGCGCGCAAGAGGGCGTTGGCGGCGGATCCGGAGCGGTTGGGATGCGAGAGGACTCCGGCCGGCTTGTCGAGAAGCCAGAGGACCGCATCGCGGAAGACCTCGACGACTCCCGGGTGGAGGAGCCTGGAGAGGTCCCCGCCGCCGGATCCCTGATCCGATCGAAGCCTTGCCGCCATGAGATCACCGGAAGCCGCATCCCGTGGACTCGCCGCCCGGCGCTCGGAGGCCCGGCCATGGACTCGTTTGCCGGGCGGGATCCACTCCTCTATAATCTCCCCTTTCCGCGGCCCGTCTACCCCCTGACCCATCTTCTTCGATCCATGATCGCCATTCTCGACTACGACGCCGGCAACCTGACGAGCGTGGCGCTGGCCGTGCGCCACCTGGGCCGGGAGCCCCGGATCACGCGCGATCCGGACGTGGCCCGCCGCGCGGAGCGCATCATCTTCCCGGGAGTCGGAGCGGCGAGGTCGTCCATGGAGAACCTGGCGAGACTGGGTCTTGATGCAGCGCTCGCGGAGGCCTTCTCGGAGGGCAAGCCGATCCTCGGGATCTGCATCGGCTGTCAGGTGATCTTCTCCCGGAGCGAGGAGGACGGAGGAGCCGACTGCCTCGGCCTTCTCGAAGGGGATGTCGTGGCGCTGCGCTTCCCGCCGGGCGTCCGCCGGAAGATCCCCCACATGGGATGGAACGAGGTCCGTTTCCGAGGAGGACACGAGGTCTTCTCGGGCGTCCCCGAGGGAAGCCAGTTCTACTTCGTGCACAGCTATCACGTCCGGCCGGCCGACGCGTCCTGCGTGTGCGGGACGGCGGTCTACGGCGGGATCGAGATGGTGGCCGCCGTGGCGCACCGCAATCTCGTCGCCCTCCAGTTCCACGCCGAGAAGAGCGGCCCGCCCGGCCTTCGGATCCTGGACAACTTCCTGCGCTGGCAGCCGACCTGAGATTCCGGATGCTCTCCAAACGCATCATCGTATGCCTCGACGTACGGGAACGGAAGACCACCAAGGGCATCCGTTTCCAGGAGAACGTGGACGTCGGCGATCCCGTCGAGATGGCCGAAGACTACTATCGGCAGGGAGTCGATGAGCTCGTCTTCTACGACATCACCGCCTCCGCCGAGGAGCGGCCCATCGACATCGACATGGTGAAGGAAGTCGCCCGGCGGATCTTCATCCCCTTCTCCGTGGGAGGAGGCATCCGCGACCTGACCGACATGCGCGCCGTCCTCCTCGCCGGAGCGGAGAAGGTGAGCGTCAACTCGCTCGCGGTCCAGAGCCCCCAGATCATCGCCGAGGGCTCTCGGGCCTTCGGACGCCAGTGCATCGTGCTCGGCATGGACGCCCTGCGCGTCGGAGAGAGCGCGGCCATCCCCTCGGGGTACGAGATCGTGATCAAGGGCGGGAGGCAGCGGACGGGCCTCGACGCCGTGGCCTGGGCGAAGCGGGCGGAGGAGCTGGGAGCGGGCGAGATCTGCCTCAACTCCGTCGACGCCGACGGGACACAGGAGGGCTACGAGCTGGCGATCACGTCGATGGTCTCCCGGTCGGTCGACATCCCGGTGATCGCGAGCGGAGGGGGAGGCAAGCCGGAGCATCTGGTGGAGGTGCTGACCGCGGGAGAGGCCGACGCGGCCCTGATCGCCAGCATGGTGCACTACGGGACGCACTCGATCGGGCGGATCAAGGACGCTCTCGCGGAGGCGGGGATCCGCGTGCGGCGCGCTTGAGCGCTGCCGCCCCGCAGGCCAGGGCCGCCGAGCGGCATGCGAGCGATCCCGGAAGGCGAAGGAGATCCCCGTGAAAAGCGCAGAGCGGACCCAGGAAGGCGGAGCGGGCCGAGGCAGCCAGGCGGCGGGTAGGGCGGAGCGGGTCCGGCGGGGGACAGCGAAGGCAAAAAAAAAGCCTCTCCAGAAATCTACCTTGGTCTGTGGAGAGGCTTTTTTTATCCGTACATCTTATGCCCTCTGTACAAGGTCGTTTTGAAAAAAGCCTAGATTTTTTATAAATCCCTTCATTTCTTCGAGTTAAAGACAGATGCAGGACAGCCCCGGGAACCTCTTTGCCGATCTCCACCCGGATCCGGCGCGAGAAGTCTTCGAGACGCTCGTCCAGACCGCGGCTCTCACGGTCGAGAGGATCACGAGCTGCGGGCAGACAAGTCCAAGCGGCGAGTGGCTTTGCGAGCCTCGAGGGGAGTGGGTGGCCGTCCTGCAGGGAGAGGCGAAGCTGCTGCGGGAGGGAGACGCCCAGGAGATCCGGCTCGGCCCGGGAGACCACGTCGTGATCCCCGCCGGCACCCGCCACCGCGTCACCGCAACGAGCCGCGAGCCCCCTACCATCTGGCTCGCCGTACATTTCGAGGATTGCGAACCGGAGAAGCCGGCCCGACCCCTATAATTGGAGTTCCTGGCAGATCCCACCTTCTGCTCCTCACCTCGGCCAAGACACCTCAGTTGACGCACCCAAGGAGAAGGTGACCATGAAGACGAAGTGCCTGCTGATCACTACAGCCTGCGCCGCTGTCCTGGTCGTGCTCGTCGCCATCGGGATCGGAGGGCCCACCGGCCACGCCGACTCGATCGTGCTCCGCAACCAGTCGACCATCCACGGCAAGGCGCGCAAGGAGGCCGGGAAGATCATCATCCAGTTCGGCTCGACCGGCGAGATGGCCATCCCCGAGGAGCAGGTCCTCAAGATCATCAAGAACGATCTGGATGACTTCGAGCTGCGGGCCGAAGAGGGAGACATCCTGCCGGCTGCAGACACCGCGGCGGTCGTCGTGACCATGAAGGCCGACATGGACCCGCTCGGGGTCGGCCGCTACATCGGGTGGGAAGGTCCTTCCGACGACGACAGCATCTTCGTGCTGCGCCTTCCGGGCGGCGGCATCCTCCGGCTGCCGCGGGAGTGCATCGAGAGCGTCGAGGTGGTGGAGCGCAGGTCCGAAGTCCGTCCGGCCGTCGAATCGCCTGACGGCGCGATCCGCACCACCCACGTCGTCCACCTGGTGGACGGCCGCAAGATCCTCGGCAACGTCGTCGAGGACATCGCCGGACAGCCTCTGAAGGTGGAGATCGGCGACCTCGGGATCCTGCTGATCCGCCGCGGCCGGATCGAGAAGATCGAGGAGAAGGAGGGGTCGTACGCCCCGGCGGCGCCCGCTGCGTCCGTGGGCGCGCCGGATGAGCCGAAGCCCATCCCCCAGGCCGATCTGGAGAAGCTCAAGAAGCAGCTGAAGCAGGAGATCCTCCGCGAGCTGCTCGAGGGGATCCTCGACGAGAAGGTGGACAAGAAGATCGAGGAGGCCATCGGCGAGGGCAAGCGCGAGCTGAGCATGGAGAGCGCCGCAGAGTCTCTCACGACCGAGAGGATCGAGGAGATCCAGCACCTCGTGTACGAAATCGGACGCCACCGCAGCCGCAACCGCGTGCGGGCGGAGGCTGCTCTCGCCGACATCGGGCCCGCGGTGCTTCCCTTCCTGAAGCAGGCGGCGACGCATCCCTTCGAGCTGACGCGGCGGGCCGTGCAGCGCATCGTCCGCGACATCGGGGACATCCGCGGCGCGCCCTACGCCATCGGGGCGCTCACCGACACCGACGCCTTCGTCCGGGAGATCGCCGCCGAGGCCCTGCGGAGCCTCCTCGGCCTTCCGGTCGCCTACAGCCCGTCGGCTCCCGCCGCGCAGAGGCAGGCGGCGCAGGCGAGGTACCGCGAGGTGTGGGACGAGATCCAGCGCGAGCACCTGAGAGACGCCGTGGCGCAGAGATTCTGACGCATCCGGCGCAGGCGCGGCGGCCGGCGCGACGGAGAGCCGGGGGACGGTGGCCGATCCCTCCCGCGGGGCGGAGGGACCGGTTCTTCGGAAACAGGTCATCCCTGCAATGAAGCGCTCCCTCGGAGCGCGGAGGGACCGTGTCGCTCGCGCGTCCCGGCGGCCGGCGGCTGTGCTGGCTCATCGCCGCGGCGGTCCGTCCGTCTCGCGGCGCGGAGGATCGCCGGAA
>JAFGKN010000693.1 GCA_016928605.1 Planctomycetota bacterium
GCGGGCGGAGTCGCCCTCCTCGCCGAGGGCAGTAGTCCTCTCGAGCACGGCCTCCGCGCGGCCATAGCGGGCGCGTGGACCGATCTCGCCGCCGTCGTCCGCATGGCGATCCTCATCGACGACGTCGACGCGGCGCGGCAGGACGAGCTGGCGGGATCCAGCGGCCGGCGCGAGCGCGGGCGGGCGGATCGATTCTCGAAACCCCGCGCTCTTCTGGAGTGCCCCGCAGAGGGCGTGGAGACGCGAGTCCGCGATCTCTCCCGCCTCTTCCCCGAGATCCTGGGCTCGAGCTGCTCCATGCGCGCCGTGCTGACCACGGTTGCCAACCTGGCTCTGACGGACATACCCGTCCTCATCGAGGGAGAGAGCGGCACGGGGAAGGAGCTGATCGCCGCAGCCCTCCACCGGCTGAGCCCCCGCAGGGGCGCTCCCTTCGTGATCGAGAACTGCGGAGCCCTGCCGTCATCCCTCATCGAGACCGAGCTCTTCGGCCACGTGAAGGGAGCGTTCACCGGTGCCTCGTCCCCCAAGCCGGGGCTCATCGAGCGGGCACAGGGAGGGACTCTCTTCCTCGACGAGATCGGCGAGATGGATCTCCAGCAGCAGAAGAAGCTGCTTCGCGTCCTGCAGGAGCGGAAGGTGCGGCGCATCGGCGGCATCGAGGACCTGCCCGTTGATTTCCGCCTCGTCTCGGCCACCAATCGCGTTCTCGAGGATCTGGTGAACCGGGGGGAGTTCCGCCGCGATCTCTTCTACCGCCTCCAGGTGGCGACGGTTTTCCTGCCGCCGCTCCGCGAGAGAGCCGAGGATATCCCGGTCCTCCTCGAGCACTTCAATCAGCAGATCTCGAGGGATCTGGACCGTGAGCCGCTGCGGTTCCGAGAGGAAGCGATGGCCCATCTCTGCGCGTACGAGTGGCCGGGCAACATCCGCGAGCTCCGCAACGAGGTGTGGAGGCTGCTGGCGGCCTGCTGCACCGAGGTCGAGCCTGCTCTCCTCTCGCCCCGCATCGCAGGGAAGACGGCCGGCACCCGCGGGAGGAAGCGGTTCTCCGACGGCCGCAGCCTCGATCAGATCGAGTCCGAGCTTCTGGGGGGGGTCATACGGGAGGCCATCGCGGCCGCCGGCGGGAATCTCTCGCTCGCGGCCCGCCGCCTCGGCGTCTCGCGCTCCGGCCTCTACCGCCGCATGGATCGCTACGACATCCGCCGCACCTCGAGGACGGACGCCTCGCCGGCCGCCGCTCGGAGTCGTGCGGAGCCGAACGAGCCGGACGCGCACGGCGATGGCGAACGCGACGCGGATGCGGATGCGGATGCCGCTGCGGATGCGGATCCCGATACGGATGCGGGCTCGGATGCGGGCTCGGATGCGGGCTCGGATGCGGGCTCGGATGCGGCTGCCGCTGCCGCTGCGGATGCCGCTGCGGACGAGGCTGCTCCGGACTCCGCTCTGCGCGGGGCTCCGGACAGGGACGGAAGATGACGAGCGCTCTCGAGCGACGAAGACCGCGCCCGGCGCTCGGAGAGCAGGCGCTGGCAGACGTCAAAGCCTGTCGCGGACGCGCGCGTGGAAGGCGCGCCACCAGAGCTTCGCGTCGGCATCATCCAGGGGAGGGAAATCGCGGCTCTGGAAGCGGGTGATGAGGGCTCCGCGCAGCACCACCCCCACCGGGAAGCTTTCCTGGATGTTGTGGTAGCGGATGCGGACCCCGCCGGCGGTTCCCCTTCTGGGCCCCATCCCGATGTCGTCGAACCCGATCTTGCCCATGCCCCTCACCAGGTAGTACAGGACGCCGTCCGAGTCGTCGCGCCGTATGATTTCCTGTCCCGTCTGGAGCGAGAGGACTTCGAGCGTCCGCAGGCTGCTCGGCCGCGGATTGTCCACCTCTTCGACGAGAAGGGGGATGAGTTCCGCCGGAGCCCTCGCGATCTCGCGGTACGCGCGCTCCGCCTCCGCCGGCTCCCCCTGGAGCCGCTCGAGGTAGCTCTGGACCCGCTCCGCCGGCGTCGGGGCGATGGGACGAGCGGATCCTGCCGCAGCGCCGCCGGCCGGATCCGGGGAGCGATCGGGCGGCCGAGGCTGGCGCTCGGGGGCGGGCGGGCCCGCCGGGGAGGGCGCCGAGACGCCGTCAGGAAGGCGCGGAGCGCCGGGGATCTCGCTCGGCTCGTCGCCCCCGGTTCCGTTTCCGTGCCGGCCGGAATCACCGGGCGCGGCGAGGGCGCCGTCCCCCGGTGCGGGCGCTCCGGCGCGGCTCGGCGCCCGCTCCGGGACAGGCACCGCCGGGCGGCTGACATCGGCCGGCTCGCCGCCGTCGCCCCGCTCGGCCTCCAGGCCGCTCCACCCGCCGCGAGCGTCCGGCGGCGGCGAAGCCGTGGGCTCGGCCGGCGGCGGCGACGCGCAGGCGCCCAGGACAGCCACGAGCAGCGCTGGGAGGAACAACCGGCGAGGGCTACCCGCTCCGCTGCGGCCGGCGGGGATCTCGCCCGCGGGAGCGCGGGCAAGAGGGATCAGGCGGCTGGGTCTCAACTCGAGGTCTTCTCCTCGCGGTGGCCGCGGGGCTCTCCCCCGTGCCGCGGCGAGCACCCCGCGGCCGGGCCTGGCCTCGAGCCCGCAGGGCGCGCCGCCGCCAGCCGGGGAGCCCGGCGGAGGAGGCGGCGATCGATCACTCGTATTTGAGTCTACCACCCGCGTCAAGGCGTGGCTCCCGGCGCGGCGTGAGGAGGTTGAGGGCGCCCCGGGGTCGGCCGCGTGGGCGTGGTTCAGAAATGGAGCGATCCGACGCGTGCAAAAGAAGTTGAGAAGCGCCGATTTCCCTGTCATGATCGGCCCCTCGCCGGCTGTCTGTCTGCCGCTGGCCGGTCCGACCACGAATCGAGCAAGAAGCGATGGCCAAGTGTCCCCGGTGTCAGGCGCGCAAGGGAAAGCGCCTCTGCCCCGCGCTCGGCGCGGAGATCTGCTCCCACTGCTGCGGGACGCAGCGCTTCGAGTCGATCCAGTGCCTTCCGGACTGTCCCTATCTCGCCGGCGAGCGGTACCAGCACACGCGCAGGCGCGAGCGCGCCAACGCGCACGGCAAGGCCTTCGTCGACCGCCTCGCCTCCCTCTTCACCACCGAGGATCGGCGCAAGTTCGCCTTCTACCTCCAGGCGGACATCTTCTGGTGGATGAGAGAGCACGGCCGGTTGACGAACGAGCGGTGCGCGCAGGCTCTCGAGGAGCTGCGCAGCCGGCTCTCCGCGGTCTTCGTCCCTCCGAGCCGGCCGGAGCCCCTCGCTCAGTTCCTGCACGCTCTTGTGACCGAGACGCGGCACTATCTCGAGGACATGCCGCCCACCCTGCCCCGCGAGCGCCGCCTGCGCTGCATCGCGCTGCTGGCGGCGGAGGTCCGCCGCCACGGCGACGCCGGCGGCTTCTCCTACCACGAGGAGCTGAACGATTACTTCGGCCAGCTCGAGTTCGAGGCCGATCTCGATCACTCTCCGGGCGAGGAGCTCGCAAAGGCGCGGTCCTCCGACAAGCCGCAGGGGTATCGTGAAGGCCCCGGCGGCCTTCTCCTCCCCGGAGCCAGATAGCAGCCGGCGTCGCGAGTGCTGGTGTCTGCGCGTCGATTGACGCGGTCTGCCGGAGGCCTTACAGTGTCGCCCGGCGAGAACTCAACCACAACCGCTCAACGGGACCCGAGACTCCATGAACAAGCTCTTCGTGACCGACCTGAACGTCAGCGGGAAGCGCGTCCTGGTGCGCGCCGACCTCAACGTGCCTCTCGACGAGACCTGCAGGATCACCGATGACCGGAGGATCACCGCCAGCCTCCCGACGATCGAGTGGCTGGTG
Organism: Planctomycetota bacterium; assembly: GCA_016928605.1. GTDB lineage: Bacteria > Planctomycetota > UBA8108 > UBA8108 > UBA8108 > JAFGKN01. Next base: position 3,838 of record JAFGKN010000693.1, read on the forward strand.
AAGCACGGAGCGCGGGTGATCGTCATGTCGCACCTCGGCCGCCCGAAGGGGAAGCGCGTCGAGAGCATGAGCCTCCGGCCGGTCGCGCGCCGCCTCGGCGAGCTGCTGAAGAAGGAGGTTCCTCTCGCTCCGGACTCGATCGGCCCGGAGGTGAAGAAGATGGTCGACTCGATGAAGGACGGGGATGTCATCCTCCTCGAGAACCTCCGCTTCCACGAGGGCGAGACGAAGGAGGATCCCGAGTTCGCCGCCCAGCTCGCCAGCCTCGGAGAGCTCTACGTCAACGACGCCTTCGGCACGTCCCACCGCCCCCATGCCTCGATGTACGGAGTCACCCAGAAGATCGAGCAGTGCGCCGCGGGCTTCCTCCTGAAGAAGGAGATCGACTACCTCGGCAACGCGCTGGCCGAGCCCAAGCGGCCGTTCGTGGCCGTCCTCGGAGGCGCGAAGGTCTCGAGCAAGATCACGGTGATCGAGAACCTGATGGGCAAGGTCGACACCCTGATCATCGGCGGAGGCATGTCCTACACCATCTTCAAGGCCATGGGCCTCGAGGTCGGCCAGTCGCTCCTCGAGCCGGACTTCATCGAGACCGCCAAGGGAATCCTCGAGGCGAGCCAGTCGAAGGGAGCCGGCCGGCTCCTCCTGCCCGTGGACATCGTGGCCGCCGACCGCTTCGACAACGACGCCGACCGGATCGTCGTCGCTCCGGAAGCCATCCCTGCCGATCGGCAGGGACTCGACATCGGCCCGAAGACCATCGATCTCTTCTGCGGGAGAATCCGCGAGGCGAAGACCGTCGTCTGGAACGGCCCCATGGGCGTCTTCGAGATGCCGAGCTTCGCCGCGGGAACGAACGCGATCGCCCAGGCGCTGGTCGATGCGACCGAGGCCGGCGCCATCACCATCGTCGGCGGCGGAGACTCGGCGGCGGCGATCATGAAGGCGGGGCTCGACGAGAAGGTCTCGCACGTCTCCACCGGCGGCGGAGCATCCCTCGAGTTCCTGGAGGGGAAGGAGCTGCCGGGGCTCGAGGCCCTCACGGACAAGTAGTCTGCAGCAGACTGGAGGCGGCACCCGCGCTCGCATCGGAGAAAGCTGGAGGCGGCACCCGCGCTCGCACCCGCGAGGGTGCGAGCCATCATCGCCGCGAACCGGGGTTGACGGTTGTGCAAGCCAACC
>JAFGKN010000694.1 GCA_016928605.1 Planctomycetota bacterium
AACTCGAGCAGGGCGGGCGACGTGCGCGCCGACCGGTAGAGGAGCCCCGGCTCCACCTCGCCGAGGTTCTCGACGGTGAACCGCAGCAGATCCAGGCGGTCGATGCGCGGCTCCCGGCGCGGAGCAGCGCCGGAAGGCGGCGCGACCGGCGAGTCGACGAGGAGATGGCAGCCGCTCGCGAGGAGGATCAGCCCGGTGAAGAGGATTCTCGGATTCATGGCGTGGTTCAAAACCGGGTGACATCGGTCTTGAAGCTCGCCATCCCTTCTTGCGGGGGAGGCGGATCCTCCCCCGCACCGGCCGCGACACGCGGCCTCCCTCTCCTCGGCGCCTGATGGGCGCCGGGCGCCTACGGCGCCTGTTCTTCGTTCCTCAAACACGCCAGTGTCACCCGGATCGCTCCATTTCTGAACCACGCCGGATTCACGCATCAAGCTCGGGCGCAGCGCCGCGCGGACAGGTGAGAGGAGAGCATACCGGAACGACCGGAGCCTCTCCACAGAAGAGCTGCTCGGCCGCGGAGCCCCGTTCTCCCGATTCCGATCTGTCTCCCGAGGCGGAGGAGGCGCCAGCGATGGCGGCGGCGTGGACCCTCCGGCGGGCTCGGGGCCTGCCGCGTCCGTCGCGGAGATGGTTGACGGCCGCCGGCTTCCTCGCTACCTTGGACCTTGCCGTCAGGGTTTTTGGTCGCGTCTCTTCAGGCCAGACCATGGAGCGAGGAGCCGTCATGAGCGCATCGAGGATCCGCCGGGGCATCAGCGGGTGTAGTGTCCTTTCCCTCATCCTCCTCTTGCAGAACCAGAGCCCGGCCCAGGATGATCTCGTGCTTCGCATCCAGGGGCCTCAGAGCGAGTTGACCCTCGGAAGCGAGTTCACGGCCACCGTCCTCCTCGATTCCCAGCTCGACATGGTGCAGGGGTGGTCGTTCGGCGCCGCCCATGATCCCGCCGTGCTCGTTCTCCTGGAGGCCCAGCTCGGAGCCACGGCGGCGGTTGTCAACAACGGGAAGCAGCCGGACTTTCTCGTGCTGAACACCGAGCCGGCCGGTGGCAGCGGTTTGACCATGGCGGCCGTCATCTCGTTCACGGAACCGATCTACCTCGATGCGGGCGAGAACTACGAGCTCTTGACGATGGCCTACCGCGTCGTGGGGGATCCGACGCAGAGCGACCCCTGCGAGCCGATCCAGAGCTCCGTCGCCTTCAGCAACGACCTGGGCGACCCCGGGGTTCAGACGCTGTTGACGGTCGACGGCGCGTCGCGCGTGCCGGTGACGGTCGACGCTGGATTCACGGTGCGCTGCCCCGGTACGATCGAGTTCACGCGCTGCGAGGGAGATACCGAGAACGTTTATCTCGAGTGGACCTTCGGTGGGCCTCCCGACTGGGACTTCCTCTTCCTCTACCGCGACGGAGAGTTCCGCGAGCTGCTCGAGGTCGACGCCACGAGCTTCACCGATGAGGGCCTCGAGGCGGACGACTACACCTACACGCTCGTCACCTTCGTGGTGGACGATCCCGCCAGCCCCACGCTGATCTTCGCCGACTGCACAGCGACCGTGATCCCGGTCACCATCGAGGCGATCTCGCCCATCATGGGCCACTACCTCGGCTCTACCGAGGTGACGGTGACCGGGACGGGCTTCACGACGGTCGAGCAGACGACGCTGACCTTCCAGGGAGAGGGGGAGGATCCCTTGGCTCTCGAGGTGCTGGAGGTGGCCAGCGAGAGCGAGCTGCGCGCTCTGACGCCGCGGTCTCCGCGGATCGGCTTCTACGACCTGCGGCTGGAGAACGAGCTGGGATCGGCCGACCTGCCGCAGGCGTTCGAGTACGGCTTCACCCGGGGCGAGGTGAACGAGGACGGCGTGATGGACATGTCGGATGCCATCCAGCTCCTCAGCTTCCTCTACCTCGGAGAGGCCGCCCCGCCCCCTTGCCAGGATGCGGCCGACACCACCGACGACGGCCTGCTCGATCTCTCCGACGCGATCCGCATCCTCGGCTTCCTCTTCCTGGGAGCTCTTCCCCCGGAGGAGCCCTTTGCGTCGGTAGGCCGGGACACCACGCCGGACAGCCTGGGCTGCCTGGATTAGCGCCGTCTGGCGGAGGTCCCTTCGCCCGGTCCGGCCGTGGCGGCGAGCCGGCGGGCGCTCTCCCCCGGAAGGACGGGGCGGCGTCCGGTGTCCGCCATCGCCATCGGTCAGGGCAGCCCGCAGCGGTTCGGACACCCTTCGATCCGGATGCAGCCGGTGCCCGCGAAGGGCGGCGAGCCTCCACGGAAGAGGAAGCCGAGGATGTGGATCGCATCGGTGATGTCGACCGCTCCATCGCCGCTCGCGTCGAGCAACGCGAGGTTGCCTCCCTCGCCGGGGGAGGATCCCTCGCACGGGAGCGGTGAGTGCGATCCTCCGAAGAGATGGAGGAGCAGCAGGATCGCATCGGAGATGTCGACCTCCGCGTCCTGGTTGGCGTCGCCGGGTCGCTGGAGGCCCCCCTGCTCCGGGATGCCGCTCGGCGGGAGGCCCGGAGTGCCGTGGAGGAACTGGCTGGGCATCCAGCTCGCGGAGTCGTTCCAGCTCTGCGCCGGAGCGTGGGGATCCGCGATCTCCAGCGAGTAGCCGAGCCCGTCGGTCTCGGGATGCCAGCGATCGTCGTACTCGACCGAGAGGATCGGCTGGTTGGCGCCGAAGGTCAGCGCCACGAGCTCCCCCGCGTTCTCGAGGCTTCCCGAGTACTCGCCGGCGACCAGCATGCCGCTCGTGTCGTAGAGAGCCTCGAAAGCCGTGCGGTTCTTCACAACGACGGCGTACTCTCCCGGAAAGAGCGCCGCGACATCGCTCTGCGCGAACGAGAACTCGATGCCCGCGGTGAAGGAGACGAGGCTCAGGTCGAGCAGGGAGTCGCCGGTGTTGAGAATCTCGACGAACTCGAAGTCGCTGCCGCCGCTCGGGTGGTACATCAGCTCGGTGATGCGCAGGTCCGCCTGGGCCGGGAAGGGTGCGGTGGGAGGTCCGACGATGAACTCGAGCGGCGGGGACCAATGGCTCCAGCGTCCCGACGAGTCCTTCATCCTCGAGCGCACGCGGTAGGCTCCTCCGACCTCGAGCAGCGGAGGGATGGCGATGGAGATGCCGCTCTCGAGCTCCGCGATCTCCTCGCTCTCCCAGGCCGCCGGGA
>JAFGKN010000695.1 GCA_016928605.1 Planctomycetota bacterium
CGGCTCAGCTCTCGATCGCGATCATCGCCTTGATCACCCCATCGCGGTAGCCGTCCACCAGGTCGAACGCGTCCTGGGTCCGCTCGAGCGCGAAGCGATGTGTGATGAGGGATCCGGCATCGATCTCTCCGCCCGCGATCAGGTCGAGCGCGGGCTGGACACAGTGGCTCTGGCGCCGGATGCTCAGAAGCGAGATCTCCCTGCGGCGCATCTCGTCCGTGGAGAAGGTGATCCGGTCCTCGGGAGGGATGCCGATGAGCACCAGCTTGCCGCCCGGCTTGAGGAGATCGACAGCCTGGTCGAGTGCCTCCTGCTGGCCGCAGCACTCGAAGACCGCGTCGAGGCCGAGCGGCTCGCGCTCGAGGATCTCTGCCGTGACATCCTCGCGCTCCGGGCTTCCGGCCCAGACCGCGCCGGCCCGGCGGGCCGCGTCGATCCTCCCTGCGACCTTGTCCGTCGCATAGATCCGCGCCGCCCGAGCCGACCGCGCGGCCAGGAGGACGCCGAGGCCGATCGGCCCGGCTCCGAGCACTCCGATCGCGGCGCCATCGATGGGCATCGATCTCCGCACGGCGTAGACCGCGATGGCGAGGGGCTCGCTGAACGCGGCCTCCTCGAGCGTCATCGAGGGGGGAACCGGAAAGCAGCTCTCCTGGGGAACGACCACGTACTCCGAGAGACATCCGGATGCCTGGCCCGGACAGCTCAGGAACCGGAGATGGCGGCAGGTGTTCGGCCTGCCGGAGCGGCACTGGTCGCACCGCCCGCAGGACATCGCAGGCTCGATCGCGATGCGGTCGCCGGGGGAGACGCGCGAGACGGCCATGCCGGCCGCCTCCACGACGCCAGCAGCCTCGTGCCCGACGGTGAAAGGGTACTCGACCACCTGATCGCCGATCCTCCCCCTAGTGTAGTAGTGCACGTCGGAGCCGCAGACGCCCACCCGGGCCACGCGAACGAGGACGTCGCGATCGCCTCGAAGCGCGGGGAGCGGAATCTCGCGCAGCTCCATCCGGCGGATCCCTGTGAGGACGACGGTCTTCATCATGTCCATGCTCTACATGATCTCGACCCGGGGAATGGCGAGGCGCTCCGGCCGCATCACCCCGAGACCAGAGCCTCCTGGATCCTCTCCATCAGACGCTTCTCGTGCCGCAGAAGCTCGCCCTTGCTCAGCGCGAGGGTGGCGTACCGGCCGGCGGCGGCTCTCTCGCCGCGCTGGAATGCAGCCAGCGCCAGGTACGCGAAATGGGGCCCGATCGGAAGCCGCCGCGCGGCATCCTCCAGGAGCCTCCAGCCCTCTCCGTGCTCCCCTCTGAGAAAGAGCACCCAGCCGAGCGTGTTGATGACCTGAGTCTCGACGGCCTCGTCCTGACGCCTGCCCGCATCCCCCGACTCGCGCTCCAGTCTTTCCAGGGCCTCACGGGCGAGGAGCTCGGCCGCCGCGAGGTCGCTTTCGCGCAGAGCGCGGTACCAGGCCGCCTCGTTCAGTAGATCGACGGTGCGCTCCTTCCTCAGCGCCTGGTCGGTCAGCTCGATCAGCTCGTCGAGAACGCGCTGGCTGGCCTCGACCCGGTCCTCCGCCGCGAGCGCGTCGTAGAGGAAAACGTAGCCGGCGCGCCGGTGGAGCGTCGGATCCTCGAGGGGCCGCTTCCGCCAGTACTCGAGAGCCTCAGGGATCCGTCCATCCTCGATCTCGTCCTCCAGGATCCATCGCGCGGCCTCGTCGCCGCCTCCGCTGCGCGCGGCCTCGAGGAGGTCGCGGAGCCGCTCGCGGTCTCCGAGCCGGCGCGCCTCGCGGGAGGCGCGGAGCTGCCAGGCCCAGTCGAAGACGGGGTAGACGAGGCCGTAGGCGCCTAGAGAGACGAGCACGCCGCCCAGCAGGAGGCGAGCCGCCCAGCGCTGGATCGCCGGAGTGCGCGCGGGGGCGAAGCTGAGGAATCCGAAGATCGCCCCGCAGGCGAAGCCGCCGAGGTGGACGGAGAGGGCGACATCGACGGGCCTGCCGGAGGCCATGCGGAAGGCGGAGCCGACCAGCGGCGCCTCGGCGATCAGCAGCCCCGCGGCCGCCGCCATCCAGAACCAGAAGTGGGCCCTCGCCAGGGGGTTGATCCGGCCGACGCGGCTCGAGTGAGCGGTGATGAAGATGGCGAGGATGCCGCAGATCCCCCCCGACGCGCCGATTCCAGGCGCGGTCCCGGAGAAGGCCTGGAAGGCCAGCGCTCCCCCGGCGAGCGAGATCGCATAGCCGAGGAGAAAGCGACCGGAGCCGAGCAGCCGCTCCAGGGGCCGGCCGAAGAGGACGAGTCCCGCGAGGTTGCAGGCCAGGTGGAACCATCCCTCGTGCAGGAACGTGCTCGTGATGAGCCGCCAGTGCTCGCCGTCCCACACCTTCAGCCGATCGTGAGCGAGCTCGAGAAAGAGCAGGAGATCGAGCGGCGGACCTCCGTCGCTCCCGGGCCAGAGACGCGGCAGCAGATACACCGCCAGGTAGACAAGAGCCAGCAGGTAGACGGCGCGGACAGGGTGGGGCGCGCGCCCCGCGGCCGCTCCGAAGCGCTGCTGCGGCGACGTCCCGCCCAGGCCTCGCGCGCCGCCCAGCTGCGTCGCCCCCGCCGATCCGCCCCATCCTCCTTCCCTCGCATCGCCCGGCTGCTTCGCCCCGGCCGCTCCGTCCGCTTCGCCTTCGAGAGGCGGATCTCGATCCCCGGCGGCGGGCGGCTCCGGAGCGGGATCTGCGTCCGGGGAGTGGCGGAAGGCTTCGAGGGGCGAGTCCAAGGTCTTGCGGTGTCCGAGCGTGCGCGGGTTGCAGCCGAGCCGGCATTCTACCAGGCCATCGCCCGGCGGTCACTGCTCGCAGCCGAGACCGTCGCTGGTGAGATCGTAGCCCGCCTGCGGGAACGGAGCCGGCGGAAAGGCGCCTCCCCGGAAGAGGAAGTCGAGCGTGAAGACCGCGTCCGTGATCTCCACGGAGCCGCTGTCGTCCGCGTCGGCGGCGTCCTCGCAGGTGGTCTGCGCGCCTCCGAAGAGGTGCAGGAGCGTGCGGATCGCGTCGCTCAGGTCGACCACGGAGTCTCGGTTCGAATCGCCGCGCACGAAGGTCGGCGGAGGCTCGATGATCGTGAATGGGTACGCGTTCGAGGTCTTCCCGTCCACGTTGCGGACCGTGAGATCCACAGATCCTGCTCCGGCGGGGATCTCGGCGATGATCGTTCCGCCATCCGGGCCGCCGGCGATCAGCTCCGCGCTCGGCGCGGCGACTCCCCCGAACAGGACCTGCGCGCCGCTGTAGAAGGCGGCGCCGCTGATCTCCACCGTCTCTCCCGGCATCCCCTCCGCCGGCAGGACATCCGTGATCACGGGCGGATCCCACTCCGTCGCCGTCGAGACGACCGTGATGCCGACGGAGTCGACGAGCGACCCCCTCAGGTCGAAGCCGAGGATCGTGAGCTCGTTGACTCCGGGATGGAGCGCGATGCCGTCGATCCTCCAC
>JAFGKN010000696.1 GCA_016928605.1 Planctomycetota bacterium
CCGGAGATGTGGACCAGGGCGGTCGACCGTCTGGCTCAGCGCCAGGGGAGCATCTCCCGCCTGACGGGGGAGATCGTCGAGGACTTCGAGAAGGCGCGGCAGGCGCTGAGCGGAGGCGAGGGGGACGAGCCATCGGGGGAGGATCAGGGACCTTGAGCGACAATTGGCTTTCGCCGCCAGTCTCCGGGCGACAGGATGGTCTCCGGCTCCGGGGAGGCCGTCGAGGCGCGCTCCGCGCTCTCGAGGCGGCGGGCTGCCTGGCGATGTTTCAGAGGTGAGGCTCCGTGGAGGCTCTGGGGAAGTACCATCCGTTCTGGCTGGCCGCAGGGGCGGCGGTGCTCCTCGCGGCGGCCTTCATCGCTGTCTGCCGGCGGTCGCTCGAGGCCTTCTCGCGCAAGTCGCTGCTCAAGCGGGCCGGAGCGGAGGCCCAGGAGCGTCTGGAGGCTTCCCTGAGCCTGAAGGACGAGTACGCCGGCAACCTCGAGAGCATCTGCATGTTCCTGCGCATGGTGTTCACCGCCTGCCTCGTGTTCGGCCGGCTGGTCTGGCTCGAGAGCCATCTGCTCGCGGGGACGCCGGCCGGGGATGGATCCCTGCGGGGCGCCGCGCACGTCTCCGAGCTGAGCCTGGCGGTTCAGGTCGCACAGCTGGGCCTGCTCGCAGGCGAGATCATCGCGGTGGTCTTCGTCGGCCTCCGCCTGATCCCCTTCGTCGTCGCGCGGGTCGCCGCCGAGTCCTGGCTGCTCAGGTTCCTCCCCGCGGTCGAGAGAGTCTACCGGTGGACGCGGCCGCTCCGCCGCTTCGAGGACAGTCTCATCCGGGGGATCTCCTTCCTCCTCGGAGCGCCGGGGGATCGCACGAGCGCCGACATCGTCGAGGAGGAGATTCTCGAGGCCGTCGAGGAGGGAGAGCGCGAGGGCATCCTGAAGAGCCGCGACATCGACATGATCGAGTCGATCATCTCCTACGGCACCGTCGAGGTCTCGGAGGTGATGACTCCGCGCACGGAGATGGTGGCGCTGGATCTCGATCGACCGCTCGACGAGAATCTCGAGGAGGTGATCCGCTGCGGCCATTCCCGGATCCCCGTCTTCCGCGGCAGCAAGGACAACATCGTCGGTCTCCTGTACGTCAAGGACCTCCAGAAGTTCTGGATCCGCCGCGAGGACATACTGCTGGAGAAGATCGTACGTCCTCCTTCCTTTGTCTCCTTCCACATGAAGATCGGCGAGCTGCTCCAGGACTTCAGGAAGCACCACCAGCACCTCGCCATCGTGAGAGACGAGCACGGCGGCACCGCAGGGCTCGTGACGATCGAGGACATCCTGGAGGAGATCGTCGGAGAGATCAGCGACGAGTACGAGACCCACGAGGCTCTCCTGCGGTGGCTGAGGCCCGATCTCGTCGAGGTCGACGCTTCCATGCACATCGACGATCTCAACGATCAGCTGCACATCTCGATTCCCGAGGAAGACTCCTACGACACGATTGGAGGATACGTGCTGGAGTTGCACGGGCGGATCCCCGGCAAGGGAGACGCGCTGGAGACGGACGGGGTCCGCATCGAGATCGCGGAGGCCGACGACCGCCGGATCCACCGCCTGCGCATCCATCTGCCGCAGAAGCCGGCGGTGCCCTCGCAATCCTCTCCGGTAGCGGCGCCGCGCGAGGCTGGGCAAGGTGAGACGAAAGACGCTGGCGATTCCTCTTCGCTGTAACGACTGGAGCAACACGAGCCAGGTCGTCTCGCTGCTGACTCCCGAGCAGGGGCTGGTCGACGGCGTCGCCAAGGGAGCCTACCGGCCGAAAAGCTCCTTTCAGGGGCCGTTCGACCTGGCGGAGCTTCGCGAGGTCATCTATGTCGAGAAGCGACCGCCGGCCCTCGCGATCATCACGGAGAGCGCGGTCCTCGACGGCTTCCGCGGCCTGCGCAGGTCGTGGAGCCGCTTCGTGGCCGGCGCGACGATCCTGGAGCTGCTGCGGGCCGTCTCGCTGCCGGGCGAGCCGGCCGTAGAGATCTTCCATCTGGCGGAGAGGAGCCTGCGGGGGATCGCGGAGGATCCGGCCGACCGGCTCAGCGCTCAGCTGCTCAGCTTCGAGGTCCGGGCGCTGAGCCTCCTCGGGTTCCTGGCGCCGATCGACGCCTGCGTCCTCTGCCGGAGGCCCTGGCCGGGCGGCCGCGCGGCCTACTTCAGCCCGCGGGCCGGCGGCCTCCTCTGCCGCCGCTGCCGGGGAGGCATCGAGGGAGCTGAGGTGGTGCCGGGAGGCGCGGTTCAGGCGCTCCACTCGCTGGCGGTCGACGGTCCTCTGGCGCAGGCGCCGTGGCCCGAGCCATCCGTCGCACCCCGGTTGCACGCCCTTCTCTCCAGCTGCGCGACATTTTTCTTGGAGCGCTCATTTGAGATGTTAAAATACAGCGCCGCATGGCTTTAGGAACTCGTCCCCGGCGCGGCGGCCGATCCGCGGAACCGCAGATGACCGCTGCTGCGAGCGGAGAGGGAGCCCCGGTCAGGAGTGTTTGCAGCGCTCGGTGGCGCCAAGGAGGAAGCGAGAGTGCTGGTGCGTGTTGCGCGGGTGGTGGTGGGATTGCTCGGCGCGTGGGGGCTCGCATCCTGCGCGACGTCTTCCATCGAGCGCCTCAGCCAGGAGCCGCGCGTGGTCGAGGCGCCGGGGCAGGGGCTGGGGTTCTACACCTGGGATGAGCAGCGCGGCTGGATCCGGTGGGAGCTCGCTCAGTGGGGACCCGCCGAGCACGTGCGCGCGCAGTCTCTGCGGGCCTTCGAGGCGGGGGCTTACGCCGATGCGCTGGCCGGCTTCCTCCACCTGGAGAACGAGCCTCCGGTGGAGGGAGAGCCCCCGAGGAGCGATGACCTCGGCTTCTACATCGCCGAGTGCTACTTCCACCTCGGCGACTACGAGAGCGCGCTCCCTTTCTACCAGAGGGTCTACCGGAAGGACTTCCCCGATCAGAGCCTTCTCGACGAGGCGCTTCTCCGCGTCTACAGGATCGGGATGGCGTATCTCAAGGGGGAGATCCCCTGTGATTTCTTCGGGCTCGTCAGCTACTCCTGTCCGGCTCACGGCATCGAGATCCTGGCGAGTCCCAGCGATGGCCTGATCACCCAGTTCCCAGAGTTCCGCTACGCGGATGTCGCGCTCATCGAGATCGCCAGGCACTACTACGACAAGAAGGAGTACCCTGAAGCGGTGCCGCTCTTCGATCGAGTGGCCGCCAGGCCGACGAGCGAATGGGCGGATCTGGCCGAGTTCCAGGCGGCGATGGCCGTCCACCTGCAGATCCGCGGCGTCGACTACGATCAGAAGACCATGCTGGAGGCCGAGCGGCGCTTCGACGCCTACTGCGAGCACCACCCCCGCGGGGGTCACTGGCAGGAGGCCCGTGAGAAGCTCCGTGAGATCTCTGAGATGGAGAGCGCGAAGAATCTCAAGATCGCCAAGTTCTACCTGCGGGAGGCGAAGCCCGAAGCGTGTCAGCTCTACCTGAAGGAGATCCTCATCAAGCACCCCAACTCGAGCGCGGCCCGCGAGGCGCGCCAGATCCAGAAGCAGCTGGATCGGGCGAGGGGGCTGTGACGGCCATGATGCGCGATGGATGCCCGTTCAGCGGCAGCGCGCTCTCCCGCGGGCAGCCGGCCGGAGGAGGCGGCGGAGCCTCGCCTCCCGCTGCGGCGCGGGCCGCCCGGCCGTCGATCTCCGTGCAGCGAGGGCGGAGCGCGGCGCTCAGGCCTCGCTGTGGGCCGCTCCACCGCCTGCTCCGCTGGGCGGTGGTGAACCGCTGGCGAGCATCCGGCCGCGGGAGCGCTCTGCTGCTTCCGGCCGCGATCGCGCTTCTGCCGACGGCCGGCTGCGGGGTCTACACTCTCGGGTATCGAGCGCCTCCGTCGGTGCACACGATCGCCGTTCCCATCTTCGACAACGCGACCTTTCCCTTGCGCAGAGATGTGGAGTACGAGCTGACCTCCGCGGTCCGGCGGGAGATCCAGTCGCGGACGCCGCTGAGCCTTGTCGCCGAGGAAGAGGCCGACCTCGTCGTCTACGGGAAGGTGTCCAGCTTTCGCGAGAGGGTCATCGCCGAGGGGCGGCAGGACGAGAAGCTGGAGTCGAACATCTATGTGAGCGTCGACCTGGTGGTCGAGGACCGCGTCCAGCGGCAGCGGTGGAAGGATACGGTGACGAAGGTCGAACCCTTCTCGATCGCCCGCGGCGAGACGATCGACCAGGCGCGCCGGCGGGCCATCGAGAACCTCGCCGAGAAGATCCTCATCGCCCTGGACCGCTGGTGAGCTGCGCGGCTCTGCAGCGAGCCGGATAGGCACGACCGCGGGGGATGGATCAAGCCGGCCCGGAGAACATGAGCGCTTTGTCCTGGAGAGATCGAGCCGCGCGAGTCTTCGAGTTTTCTCTCCCAGGCGGCCGCCGCTGGCGGGTGGGCCCGCTGCCGGCCATCATGGGGGTTCTCAATGTCACCCCCGACTCCTTCTCGGATGGCGGTCTCTACCCGGATGCATCTTCCGCGGTGGAGGCCGGGCTCCGGATGCTCCGCGAGGGAGCCGACCTCCTGGATATCGGGGGAGAATCGACGCGTCCCGGTTCGCGCGGTGTGTCCGCCGAGGAGCAACTGCGACGGGTGCTGCCCGTCCTGAGCGGCCTGCGCGATGCGGCGGAGGCTCCGATCAGCGTGGACACGCGCGATCCGAGGGTCGCCGAGGCGGCCCTGAGGGCCGGGGCGGATATCATCAACGACGTCAGCGCATTCCAGGCCCCCGGCTGGGAGGGAGTGCTCGGCGAACCGAGCGTGCCGCTGGTCCTGATGCACATGCGCGGAACACCCGCCGACATGCAGCTGAGGACCGAATATCCGCGCGGAGTCGTTCTGGAGCTGTGCGAGGAGCTCGGCCGGAGCATGGAGAGCCTCTGCGCGCAGGGGGTGTCCCGCGACCGGCTGATCCTCGACCCCGGCATCGGCTTCGCGAAGGAGTGGCGGCACAACTTGCAGATTCTCGACGGACTGGGGAAACTACTGGAGCTGGGTCGTCCCGTTCTCGTGGGGGTGTCCCGCAAGTCCTTTCTCGGCCCAGTCCTTTGCCCGGGAGGAGGCGCGATCGTCCGCGAGCCCGTGGAGCGCGACGTCGCCACGGTCGCGGCGAACGCGTTCGCGGCGCTCCAGGGAGCTTCGATCCTCCGCGTTCACAACGTGGCTTACACGCGGGATCTGGTCGACGTGCTCGGGGCGCTCTATCACTGCGGCTCCGCTGAGGCGGAGGAGTCCGGCGGGAGGTGACAAAATGCAGGCCATCCTCGAAAGAGTCCTGTCCTACGTCGACTGGGTCAACCTCCAGTACCTCATCGAGATCCTGATCATCTACCTGGTGATCTATGCGTTCCTCCGGTTCATGGAGGGAACCCGCGGGGAGGGGATCCTGAAGGGCATCGCCCTGCTGATGATCATGTTCCCCATACTGCTCACGATCGTCGCAGACCGCTTCGAGATCCTCGATCGGCTTCTCGTGATCATCCGGTTCTTCGGCGCTGCGGCGATCCCCGTGATCGTCATCGTCGTCCAGCCCGAGCTGCGCCGAGCTCTGGTGCGCCTCGGACAGACCCGTTTCTTCGGGTTCTTCCTGAAGGAGGCGACGGAGGGGATGGTGGACGAGATCGTCAAGGCGGCTTTCCGCATGTCTCGGCGCAAGATCGGCGCGCTGATCGCCATAGAGAGAGAGGTGGGCCTCAAGAACTACGTCGAGCGCGGCAGCCAGATCGACGCGCTGGTCACGGCCGAGCTGCTCTCCACGATCTTCTTTCCGGGCTCCGATCTGCACGATGGCGCGGTCGTCATCCAGAAGGAGCGCATCGCGGCTGCCGGGTGTCTCTTCCCCCTGAGCGACAACCCCAACATCGGGAACGTTCTAGGCACGCGACACCGGGCCGCCCTCGGCATCACGGAGGAGACCGACGCGATCGTGATCGTCGTCTCGGAGGAGACCGGCACCGTGTCGCTCGTCAACCGCGGACGGATGGAGAGACCGCTCGATGTGGAGCAGCTGAAGGCCCTGCTCCTGAAGCATTACGCTCAGCTCGAGGAGCCCGTCTCCGCCGAGACCGAAGGAGAGGCTGCATTGGACCCGAGAGGCGCCGCATGAGAAGCATCCGTGACTGGTTCCTCGCCAACTGGAAGAACAAGGTGGTGGCGCTCTTCTTCGCCGTCATCATCTGGTTCGTCGCGTTCCAGTCGGAGAACCGGACTCTTATCACCACGCTCCAGGTCAGTCTCGCGCCGCTCCAACCTGACAAGACCGTCGTGATGTCGGCCCTGGTGGAAAACCGCGCCGGCGGCGAGGACCCGTTCGATGGCAAGGTCCGGATACTCTTCAGCGGTCCCCGCAAGGAGATCGAGCAGCTCAAGCTGCGGCTGGATCAGGAGTCCAGGGAGCGGACCGTGCGGGTCGAGCCGGGCCGCGAGCGCCACGAGTTCTCGCCGGTCGACTTCGACTTCACGTCGGAGAGGATCGACATCTCGAGCATCGAGCCTCCTCTCGTCCGATTGCAGCAGGAAGAGGTCGTCGAGAAGACGATCCTCGACCTCGAGGAGAAGATCACGGTGGAGCCCTTTCTCCCCGGCTACGACGTCGTCAAGGAGATCATCAAGCCCAAGTCTCGAACGATCCGCCTCCGCGTTCCGAAGTCCCTGGAGGACGACATCTCGGTCCGCGTCACCGTCAACATGCCGTATGACCGCGAGGAGGTGGAGGGGCTGTTCGACCTGCGGATCCTCTCCTCCGATGAGGCCCTGGCGCGCCGGACTGTCCGCATCCTGGATTTCGACCAGCAGCCCCCGCTCTGGGTGAGCCCTGACGAGGCGCCGCACGTCCATCTGCGCGTCCGCCTCACCGCCAATCAGGATTTCCTGGAGCGCGACGCCGTCAAGGTGACGTTTCGCCTGCCCCTCATGAGCCATGCCTATCAGGTCGAGCTGCCGGACGCTCCCGGGGGCACCATCCCGCTCAAGTTTATCGGCCCCAAGGACCAGATCGACAAGCTGAGAAAGACGTTCGAGGAGGATCCGGGATTCGCCATCTGCGTCCCTCCGCCGACCGGCTTCGAGGCCGACAAGACCAACATGTACACATTCACGGAGGAGGATCTCGAGCTGCCAGGCTTTCCGCGGGTGAGGATCCAGCAGCATGACAGCCGAAAACGGGAGTTGAAGACGGCATGGCTGTTCAGGGTGAGGGTCGTCACGTCGCTGGAAGGCAAGGAGAGTTGAGCGAGCCCACGCGAGAAGGACCTCTGATTTTCGGAACCGATGGCGTGCGCGACCGCGCCGGCGAGGGGCTGCTGGCTCCTGATTCGGTGCGGCGCATCGCCGGGGCGATCGGGAGCCTGCTCGCCTGCCGGGAGCGGTTCCCGGAGGACTTCGACGGGCGAAGGGGCGGGACGATCTTCCTGGGGCGGGACACGAGGGCGTCGGGGAAGGCGCTTCTGGATCTCGTGGCAGAGGAGTTCCGGGCCATCGGTTTTCCGGTCGCGGATCTCGGCATCCTCCCGACGGCGGGCGTCGCTTACATGGCGTCCGTCTCCCAGGAGTGCGGCCTGGCCGTCGTCCTTTCGGCATCCCACAATCCTGCGGTCTACAACGGCATCAAGCTGCTGGCGCCCACGGGAGCGAAGATCTCTCCCGGTTTCGAGCGCGCGGTCAGCGCGGCCTTCCACCGCCGATCCGGCTCGCGTCGCGGCGGGCGGGGGCTCCAGCCGCTCCGGGATCTCTCGCGGCGCGCCCGCGCTGAGTACGTGCAGTTCCTCGTCGGGCGCTGCCGTCGTCCCGGGCGTCTCGAAGGCAGGCGGATCATCCTGGACACGGCGCACGGCGCCGCCTGCGAGGTCGCTCCCCAGACGTTCCGCACGCTGGGCATGCAGGTGGAGTGCATCGGCGACGCGCCGGACGGTGCCAACATCAACGATGGCTGCGGGACGCTGCACCCCGAGCGCCTGGCCGCCGCGATGCGCCAGACGGATGCGTCTGTGGGGTTCTGCTTCGATGGAGACGCCGACCGCGTCATCCCGGTCACCGCATCGGGCAAGGTGCTGAGCGGAGATCACGTGCTGGCGCTCGCGGGTCGCCGTTATCACGAGGAAGGCCGTCTCCCCCGCCGGAGCGTGGTCGCCACGGTGATGTCGAACGTCGGCCTGGAGAAGTCCCTCGCCGAGGCCGGCTTGACGCTGCTGCGGACTCCTGTCGGAGACCGCCATGTCTATCGCAAGATGGTCGAGGAGGACCACCCTCTCGGCGGGGAGCAGTCGGGCCACCTGATCTTCCTCCCCGACCTGCCGACGGGGGATGGCATCCTGGCTGCGGTCCGCCTTCTCGACGTGCTCCGCTCGGACGACCTCGACCTGGAGGAGGAGGCGTCGATCATGCAGCAGTATCCTCAGCTCCTGCGCAACGTGAGGGTGCGCGAGAAGGTGAGCTTCGAGCAGATCCCGCAGGTTGCCGCGGCGGTCGCTGCTGCCGAGGAGCGGCTGGGGACCGACGGCCGCGTGCTCCTGCGCTACTCCGGGACCGAGCCGCTGGCGCGCGTCATGCTCGAGGGGCCGGACGTCCGGGTCATCGAGGATCTCTGCGATGGGATCTGCCGAGCGCTGGGGGACTCCCTCCCCGTCTGACCCAGCGCCGGACTCAGGGATTCTCGTGCGCCTGGCCGCCGCGGCCGTTCCTGCCGGACGGATCGGTCCCGCCCGCCCTTGCCGTGGCACCGGCCCTGTGGTGCAGGGCGGAGCGTCCGGTTATAATGCGACCCGCTCGGTGGCGCGGGTCGCTCTCGTCTCGTACCGTACCAGGAGAAGGAGTCCATGTTCAGCGGTTCGTTTGTAGCCCTGGTGACGCCGTTTCACGGCGGCAGGGTGGATGTCGAGAAGCTCGAGGAGCTCGTCGAGCACCAGATCGAGGCCGGGATCCATGGGCTGGTCCCCTGTGGGACCACAGGCGAATCGGCCACGCTGAGCCACGAGGAGCACGAGCTGGTGATCAGCACGGTCGTGCGCAGAGCCGACGGCCGGATACCCGTGCTCGCCGGCACCGGCTCCAACAGCACCTCCGAGGCGATCCGGCTCACGCGGTTCGCACAGGATGCCGGCGCGGACGGCGCTCTCCTCATAACGCCTTACTACAACAAGCCGACTCAGCAGGGTCTCAAAGCGCACTTCGAGGCGGTGGCGAGGGAGACGGACATCCCCCTCGTTCTCTACAACATCCCATCGCGGACGGGCGTCAACATGCTCCCCTCCACGGTGATCGAGCTGGCGCGCCTGCCAGGCGTCGTCGGCATCAAGGAGGCCAGCGGCAGCGTCGACCAGACCGTGGAGATCCTTCGCGAATCGGACATCACGGTGCTCTCCGGCGACGATTCCCTGACCCTGCCGCTGATGGCGGTCGGCGCCAGGGGGGTGATCTCGGTGGCCGCCAACGTGGTGCCCTCCCTCGTGGTGGATCTCGTCGATCTGGCCGCCGCCGGCGATTTCGCCGCCGCGCGGGAGCTCCACTCGCGCCTTTTTCCGCTCTTCAAGATCCTCTTCGTCGAGACCAATCCCATCCCTGTGAAGGCCGCGCTGGCCATCCAGGGGCGGATCTCACCGGAGGTCCGGCTGCCGCTGACCGAGCTCTCGGAGTGCCATCAGAAGAAGCTGGCGGATGTGATCGAGAGCCTCGAGAAGTGACCTTCGACCGGCGCGCCGCTCGCGGCTGCC
>JAFGKN010000697.1 GCA_016928605.1 Planctomycetota bacterium
CCGCGGCCGAAGATCCAGCCGGCGAGCACCGCGACGCCGCCGCAGGCGAGGATGCCGTACAGCGCCCGCATGAACTTGAAGCCCCGCTCTCCCCGCATGCCGTGCGAGATGGGTCCGATCAGCCAGTCGGGCCACGCGATGGACGCGAAGATCGCGAGGCTGCCGAGGATGATGGTGACCTTGGCCGCCCGGGCGCCATAGCGCGGCCAGAGGCAGCCGAGGAGGATGACGACCACCACGGGCGGCGTGATCGCGGCCGTGAACGCGGCATGCGCTCCGTAGAGCGACCTGAACGTCATGAAGAAGGGGACGAGGATGACTCCGATGGCGGCAACGGCGACGGACACGACGCGGGCCACCGTCAGGTAATGCCGGTCTGCGGCGCCGCGCTTGATGTAGGGGCGGTAGATGTCGTTGACGGCGATGGCGCTGACCGCGTTGATCAGCGTGTCGATGGTGGACATGAGCGCGGCCGTCAAGGCAGCCAGGACGACGCCGAACATGCCCTTGCTGCAGACGATGTCGGAGACGGTGACGAAGATCTGGTTGGGGTCGGTATCTGCGGGCAGGAGCCCGAGGGTGAGCATGGCCTTGCCGATCCATCCCGCCCCCGAGACGGCGACCGCCGTGATCGGCATCATGATCAGCGCGATGTAGATCGCCGCCTTGCGGCCTTCCGCGGGGCTCTTCGCCGAGAGGAAGCGGAGCAGGATGCCCTGGTTCATGAAGTAGAAGACGAAGCTGTTGGCGATTCCGTCCTGCCAGAAGAGTCCGACCGCGTTGAAATCGCTCGGGGTGTTGAAATCGGCCATCCCGTACTTGTGGCTTTGCGGGAGGGCATCCCAGAAGACCGACCAGCCGCCGAGCTGCCAGATGCCCAGGAGGAAGACGCCGACGCCCGCCACGAGCAGGAGGATGCCCTGCGCGAGGTCGGTCATGATGACGGAGGTCTGCCCGCCGGCCGTGACGTAGATGCCGCAGAAGACGGCCGTGATCAGCACGATCTGCATGACGGACATGCCGAGCACCGGCTCGAGGGCCTTGCCGATGGTGAACAGGTTGTAGCCGATGTATCCGATCATGTAGAGGAGGATGATCGCCGTGCCCAGGATCCGCGTTGTCGAATCGAAGCGCCTCTCGAAGTACTCGGGGACCGAAACGACGCGGTTGAAGTAGATGATGGGCAGCCACCCGAACATGAAGAGCGGCATGATGAACCAGTCGTTCACGTAGGTGCTAGTGGACGAGATGCCGTACTGATAGCCGGCCTGGGAGTACTTCATGAAGCTGTAGGAGCCCACGAGCGTGGCTATGTAGCTCATGGTGATCAGCCAGCCGCTGAATCGCTGCCCCGACATGAAGAAGTCCCTGGTGGACCGCGTGTGGCGGCCGAACATGGCTCCGAAGCCGAGGACGGCCAGCAGGTAGACCGCGATGACGACGAGGTCGAAGTTGCTGCCTATCCGCTCCGTGGCTTGTGCGAGCACGACCATGCGTCTTCACTCAGCTCTTCGGAAGGACGAAGATGGAGACGGCGTGGAAGGCGGCGTAGAGGAGGAGTCCGCCGAGCAGGATCGTGAGACCCCGGCGCCCCGAGCGGGCGCGCAGGTCGATCGCCCGGGACCGGATGAGCAGGAGCGTGCAGATCCCGAACAGAGCCCCGCCGATCGCGTACTGATAGATGAAGGCCCAGTGATGCATGGCTACCACCTTACCAAGGCTCTCCGAGCATGCAACACCGAAAAACCGGGCCTTCCTGCTCGCCGCAAATCACTCGCAGTGCGTGTAGCTCTCGCAGCCGAGGCTCGTACCATCGTCGGGGCCGCACGCGTTTCCTTCGGGCGGTCCAGGGGGTGCCGGCGGCTGGCCTCCCAGGTAGAGGTACTGCAGGATGCGAATCGCGTCGGTCAGCTGGATCTGGCCGCTGTTGTCGGCGTCCGCGGCGTCCAGGCAGGGGGGGATCGCGCCTCCGAGGTAGAGCCAGCCGAGGATGCGGATCGCATCCGTGAGCTGAAGGCTCCCGTTGTCGTCGGCGTCGCCCCGGTGGAAGATGGGCGCTCCTCCGGGCCTCACGACGATGACCTGGCTGCAGGTGGCATCGTCAGCGAGATCCTCGCACACGAGGTTGTCGTCGACGGTCACCGAGATGGTCCAGGTCCCCTCCGTGAGGTCGAACTCCGCGACGTTTTCGCGCTGCGGTCCGATCAGGATGGCCGGATCGACACCGTTGTCGGCCCTGAAGGTGTAGATCACCGGGTCGCCGGATTCGTCGCTCGCAAAGGAGATCGCCTGGTACGCTCCTGGCGCCCCTCCCTCGGGATCTATCACCAGCTCGTCGCAGTGAGTGTCTCCCTCCTCGGGACAGGTCACCGAGCCTTGCATGACGAAGAGGACCTCGCCCTCCGTCAGGGCGTGGTCGTAGATCCTGACATCGTCCCAGACGCCGTTGCCGTAGTTGTTCCCGTCGTTTCCGCCTGCCAGGTAGAACAACTCTCCGGGATCCACCCAGGTGGAGATGACGCTGGAGCTCACGAGCACGCTGTTGACGAAGAGGTTCGCTATGCTCTCTGCCTGGTCCCACGTGTAGGCGATGTGATACCAGTGGTTGGGCCCGTCGAGCTCGTCGAGGTCGTAGGTCACCATCCCCGACGCCGGAGTCTGGGCCACGCGGGCCCGCACGCGCCCATCGTTGTAGATCCACATCTCCCAGTCGTTCTCGAAGACCGAGTTGTCCCAGATGGTCTGGTAGTTGTAGTAATCGCGCGCGTAGTACCAGAGCGCGATCGTTCCCTGCTCCGAGAGAGGATTGATCACCTGCACGTAGGAGCCGCCGACGGCCGGTGTTCCTCCATCTCCGTGGTCGAGCGAGAGGCCTTCGCCCACGGCTCCGGGAACGAACGTCGGCGAGCCGATCGCGCCCTCGATCAGGACGCCATCGTAGGCGGGCCCGAGCGTCCCGATGTTCGAGAAGTTGCCGTCGAGCGGCCAGTGGACCGTTGGCGGCCCCGGGTCCACCGGCTCCAGCGGCGGCTCGTCCGGGGGATCTCCCTCGGCCATGATCTCCTGGATGGCGGCCTCGTCCAGCGCGCCCTCGTAGATCCGAAAATCGTCGAAGACGCCGGTTGCAAACACGTTGCCTGGGTTCCCGCCGCCGAGGTAGAACGTGTCTCCAAGGATCGCCGCGTCGAACTGGCTGGCGGCGATCGTCCGGATGGCGGAGTCCGTGTCGCGCTCGACGCCGTCCACCCAGAGCCGGGCCTTGTCGCCCCTGCGCCACGTGTACGCGATGTGGTACCACTTCCCCGGGCGATCGAGCTGGTGCGACACCTGTCCCACTTCGGCGTCCACCCGCCCCCGGAGGATCCCGGTGTCGTAGATCCACATCTCGAAATCGTTCGCGTCGCCGGAGTTGTCCCAGATCGACTGGTAGTTGTAGTAAGGATCGGGCCGGTACCAGAGCACGATGCTGCCGCTCTCGGTCAAGGTGTACTGCACCCAGACGTAGGCTCCGTCGATCATATCGCTCGTCAGGGTGGCCAGATCGTGGTCCAGGTCGAGCGCCTTTCCCACCGGCCCGTCGACATAGGAGAAGTCGCCCAGAGCTCCCACCGCGAGATTGCCGTCATACCCGTTCCCCGAAGCGTCGGTCAGATCGTCCTCGAAGTTCCAGTGGATCCGGAGCTCCGGCTCATCGCCCGGTCCCGGCTCCACGTCCGGAGGGTCTCCTTCCGCCATGATCGCCTGGATCGCCGCCTCGTCGAGCCGCCCGTCGTAGATGCGCACGTCGTCGAAGGCTCCGACTCCGTAGTTGTTCCCTTCGTTCCCGCCGCCCAGGTAGAAGGTGTCGCCGAGGATCGCCAGGTCGAACTGCTCCTCGGTGATCGCGCGGAGACCAGAGCCGGTATCCCGCTCCACTCCGTCGACCCAGAGCCGCGCCTCCGCGCCTTTCCTCCAGGTGTACGCGATGTGATACCACTTGTGGATCTCCGGGAGCTGGTAGGACACCTGGCCGACGTCGCCGTCGATCCGGCCCCGCAGGATGCCGTCGCCGTAGATCCACATCTCCCAGTCATCTGCATTTCCGGAGTTGTCGAAGATGGTCTGGTAGTTGTAGAGATCGGTGACCCTGTACCAGAGCGTGATCGTGCCCGCCTCGGGCAGCGTCAGCGGAACCGAGACGTAGGCCCCGTCGATCGTGTCTCCGCCTGGAGCGCTGAGGGTCGCCGGGTCGTGGTCGAGCTTGAGCGCCTGCCCGATTGGCCCCTCGACGTAAGAGAAATCGCCGAGGAAGCCGACCACGAGCTGTCCGTCGTTGCCGTTGCCCGAGGAGTCTTCCTCGTCGCCGTCGAGGTCCCACTTGAGGATCAGCTCGGCCGGCGGTTCTTCGGGCTCCTCGGGAGGGTCGCCCAGAGCCATGATCGCCTGGACATCCGCCTCCTCGAGCGCTCCGTCGTAGATGCGGAAATCGTCGTACGCGCCGTTGGCGTAGGTGTTCCCGGCGTTGCCGCCGCCCAGGAAGAAGGTGTCGCCGAGGATGGCCAGATCGAACTGCTCATCGGTGATGGCGCGGATCGCGGATTCGGTATCGCGCTCGATGCCGTCCACCCAGAGGCGGGCCTGGTCGCCCTTCTTCCAGGTGTAGGCGATGTGGTACCACCTGTTGAAGCTCTCGAGCTGGTGGGTGACCTGCCCGACGTTGCCGTCGATCCGGGCGCGGAGGCTGCCGTCGGTGTAGATCCACATCTCGAAGTCATCCTGCTGGCCGGAGTTGTCCCACAGGTTCTGGTAGTTGTAGTAGGGCGAGACGCGGTACCAGAAGACGATCGAGCCCTCCTCGGTCAGGGTATACGGGACGCTGACGTAAGCGCCTTCGGTCATGTCCGAGGTGAGCGTCGCCGGATCGTGGTCGAGCTTGAGCGCCTGCCCGATGGGGCCCTCGACGTAGCGGCCGGAGCCGAGCAAGCCTTCCATGAGCGTCCCGTCGAAGCCGTTGCCGGTGGCGTCGGTCACGTCGCCGTCCAGGCTCAAGTGCACCTGGAGGGTCTGCGCCAGAGCCGGTGCCGCCAGAAGAAGACTCGCCGCGATGGCCAGACCCCGAGCGATGCAACTCTTCCTGCTTCTCATGAGAGCGTATCTCCTTTTCGATGTCGCCTCTCGATGCGCCGCCGGAGGGGCGCGTCGGGAATGTCAAGGCTCACAGAGTATAGGCGTATCGCAGCCCAGGTCGAAGTCGGTTTCCAGAAGGCCCAGCCCGCAGTCGGGGAACGGGTCCGCGGGAGGCGGTCCTCCCAGGAAATTGAACGACAGGATATAGACAGCGTCCGTCACGGCTCCCAGGACCTGGCCGTCGCCGTTGGCGTCGCAGGCCGCCATGCAGGGCGGCTCCGCATTCCCGAGGAAGAGGTAGCCGAGAAGGACGACGGCATCCGTCACGCTGCCCGCGACCGAGCCGTCTCCGCTGCAATCGCCCCGCAGGAAGGGGCCGACGCCCGCGGGGCCGAC
>JAFGKN010000698.1 GCA_016928605.1 Planctomycetota bacterium
AAGTACGGCTCCGAGATCAAGATGGATCTGATGGAGAACTGGCGCGACCAGATGGTCGCACAGGTGCGAGGCGAGCGAAACCATCCCAGCGTCATGGTATGGTCCCTCGAGAACGAGTACCTCTACATCAACTGCATCAACCTGCACCGCGATCACCTGCCCGAGTTCGAGAGGGAGGTCACTCTGACGAGCGAGGCCGTGCGCGCCGTCGATCCGACGCGCTTCACCATGGTCGACGGCGGCGGCGCCACCAAGGAGAACACGCTTCCGGTGCACGGCGATCACTACGTCTTCGGGGGCTTTCCCCGCTATCCGGATCTCGCCTACGAGGCCAATCCGGAGGCCGGAGGCCGCGGCTACTGGCAGTGGGACCAGCGCCGGCCGCGGTTCATCGGCGAGGACTTCTTCGCGAGCGGCTTCAATCCGTTCGACTACTCCTACTTCGGCGGCGAGGAGACCTTCGTGGGAAGGGCGCAGAGCCGGCGCGCCGTCGGTCTCATCTTCCGCATGCTCACCGAGGGCTACCGGTGGGCCGGCTACGGCGCGTGGCAGTTCTGGATGGGGCAGGAGAGCGCGATCGACCAGTACGGCTCCAACGCGCCGCGCGCCGTCTTGTGCCGCCAGTGGAACTGGACGTTCGGAAGCGGTGAGAAGGTCCGTCGCACGCTGCGGATCTTCAACGACACGCGCCGCGGCGATCCGATCACGCTGCGCTGGCAGCTCGTCATCGGCAGCGAAAAGGTCGCCGAGGCCAGCGGAATCTACGCGCTGGCACCCGGCGCATCGACGTCGCCGTTCGACGTCGAGCTTCCGATGCCCGCCGTCGAGGATCGCGAGGAAGGCGAGTGGATCCTGGCCCTCGAGGTGAAGGGAGAGGAGGTCTTCCGCGACGTCAAGAAGGTCTCGGTGATCCAGGCCGATGTCGATCCAAAGCGGTATCCGCACCTCGCGGAGCTCGGCCGCGAGGAGCTGGCGGTGCTCGATCCCCGCGGAGACGTGCGGCGCTGGCTCGAGAGCCAGTCGGTCCCGTTCAGCGAGCTGGAATCGGTGGATTCGATTCCGCCGCCGGTTCGCGTGCTCGTCGCCGGGAACGAGGCGATCGACGCCGCCGGGGCCGGATCGTCGGCCCTCAAGGCGTGGGCGGCAACCGGCGGGCGAGCGATCGTGCTCGAGCAGCGCGAGCCGCTGCGGTACCAAGCGTTGATGGCCGATCTGGAGCCGGACGCGAACGAGGGACGGACGGCGTTCGCGGAGGACCTCTCGCATCCCGTGCTGCGGGGCCTTGAGCAGAAGGACTTCTTCACGTGGGGGCCGGATCACATCGTCTACCGCAACGCCTACGGCAAGCCCACAAGGGGGGCGAAAAGCCTCGTCCAGTGCCACGAACGGCTCGAGAGGACGGCGCTCGCGGAGTCGGCCGTGGGCGAGGGGCTGATGCTCCTCTGCCAGCTCGCGGTGGGGGAGAAGCTCGCGACGCAGGCGATCGCGCAGCGGCTGATGGGCCAGATGATCGAGCACGCCGCGTCGTACCGGCGCGAGATCCGCCCGGTGGCCGTCTGCGCCGAGGGGCATCCGGTGCTCGAGCGCGAGCTCGATGCGATCGGCCTCGAGCACTCGAGCCGGAAGGACCCTCTGTCGACGCTGGATCCGCGGCAGAATCTCATCGCGGTGATCCACGCCTCGCCGGAGCACCTGAGTCTGCTGGCAGCCCATCTCCCTCGCGTCGAGGCATTCACGGCCGCGGGCGGCTGGCTCGTGCTGATCGGTCTCACCCCGGAGGGCCTCGCCGACTACAACCGGATCGTGGGATTCGATCACATGATCCGTCCCTTCCGGCGCGAGCGGGTGACGTTTCCTCCGCGGCGCGATCCGCTCGCGAGCGGCCTCACGACCGGCGACGTCGTCATGCAGTCCGGCGAGCGGATCTTCACCTGGACGAGGGACGTCTTCCTAGCCTCGGACGTCTTCACCTACGCCGTCGACATCGACGATGTGGCGCCGTTCGCGGAGTTACCGGGGCACGAGTACTTCGGCTACGCCCCGGACGACGGAGGGAACGATCACGATCCCCTCAACATGGTGAACGGCTTCGTTTCCTCCGACAGCTGGAAGTACATCTTCTCGATCCCGCTCTCGAAGGGCGCGCCGACGGACTTCACCGTCGAGCTGCCGCGCGAGCAGGAGCTGCGCGAGCTCGAGTGGACGGGCAACGGCTTCTATCACCTGATCACCGAGGTCGCGCTCACCTTCGACGGGGACGAGAGCCGGCCTCTCGTGCTCGCCACCGCTCCGAGCGACCAGCCGCAGTCCTTCGCGATCGATCCACCGCGGCGGGCGAGGAAGATCCGTTTAGACATCCGCAAGTGGGACAGGGTGGGGAAGGTCGACGTGATCGGCATCGACAACGTCCGGCTCCTGGCCGTCAGGCCGGAGCGCTTCCGCGAGACGGTGAAGCCTCTCCTCAACATCGGTGCGCTGGTCCGCTACGACCGCGGCGCGGGGGGGATCCTGCTGAGTCAGATCCTCCACCAGGAGCGGGAGTCGGTCTCCATCAACCAGGAGAAGAAGCGGAAGATCCTCGCCACGCTTCTTCGAAACCTGAAGGCGCCGTTCGCCGCCGAGCGGATGGTGCTCGCCGGCGTCAAGCTGAGGTACCATCCCATCGACCTCGCGCCTAATTGCAACCAGTATCGCGGCGAGCGAGGATGGTTCGGCGAGCAGAAGCTGACGTTCGAGGACATGCCCGCGGGACGGCAGCGATTTGCGGGAGTCGACTACCTGCTGCACGAGATGCGGACCTCTCCGACGCCGGACTGCATCATGCTGCGAGGACCGCGCGTTCCGGGGAGCCTGCCGGATGAGGTCCGGGGGATCCGGGTCGGCCGGCGGGCCGATGCGCTCTTCTTTCTGCACGCCTGCCGAGTCGACCGGGGCCTCGACAGCCGGGAGCGGAGGGAAGGCGAGGAGGTGGAGATCTTCAAGTACGTCGTCCACTACGCGGACGGATCGACCGCGGAGATCCCGAACCGTCTCGAGATCGACATCGGGGACTACCGGCAGGAGAGTCCGCAGGTCATCCCCGGCGCGGAGCTCGCCTGGAGCGCGCCCTGGCCCGGGACGGACCAGGCGAGCGCCGCCTACTCGAAGCAGTGGACCAATCCGCGCCCCGACGTCGTGATCGAGAGCGTGGATCTCCTCTACGGCAAGGACCGCCGCGGCGTGCCGGCACTCCTCGCTCTGACGGCGGCGGAGGTCATGGAGTGAGCGGCCATCGCGCGGCTCGGACAGCGAAAGATCAGAAGCATCCGTTCACCGGCGAACGGTTACCGGTTGTTTTGCCGGGGGGAGGCGAGAGCGTCCGGCCCGTGAAGCTCGAGGCAGGAGAAGGTAAAGCGGAGCGGCCGGAGAGCTTCTGCGGCGCGCCGCAGACCGGCTCAGCGCTCGAGCCATGCGGCCGCTTCGGCGACGAAGTCCCGAAGCGCGTC